>NZ_JACDWU010000019.1:0-15634 GCF_016464045.1 Pseudoalteromonas sp. bablab_jr011
AAATGCGCGTGATTACAATCGCCAACTGGTTGAAGCGATGATCAAAGTGAAGGCGCTAAATAAGATCAACACCCTTGGTCTGCCTAAATATCAGTAAGTTAAGTGAGTTTATTAGAGAGCTGCATTTGATCAACAAGGCCCTTTACAGTCTAAAGCTCAAATTAGCCTTTATGTATTACCAAATCAATAAAAAGTAATAAAATGGAAACAGAGTAAGTGTAACTACCTACTAAACCCCGAGATGAATCAGAAAAGACAACATTAGGCTGTTGCACCTCATACCTTAACTTTACCCACTAAGTCTGTAAGTAAACAGACAGCTGATTAAGTCTTTCACCATTTTGACGCGCACTCTGTGCAATGTCACTTACATCGTCTGCCGCATTTTTAATTTCGACAACATTGCGGTTTATCTCTTCTGCTACATGCTGCTGCTCCTCGGCTGCAGTCGCTATTTGTGTGTTAAGGTCACTAATATTGACAATAGACGATGTGATCTCGCTAAACTGCTGTTGCGCAGAATGTGCAAGCTCAACGGTTTTATGAGTGCGGTTTCAACTTGCGGCCATTTCTTTGGATACTTGGTCAGACATTTTGCGAAGCGTACTAAGTTGGGTTGCTATTTCCTCCGTTGACTCAGACGTTCTTTGCGACAGCGCACGAACCTCATCAGCAACCACAGCAAATCCACGACCGTGATCGCCCGCTCGAGCAGCCTCTATTACAGCATTCAGTGCTAATAAGTTTGTTTGCTCAGCAATGCCTCTTATGACACTGAGAATCGACATGATATTTTCACTTTCAGCATCAAGCTGAGTGATATCTTGAGTCGCTTTTGTTATCACAGTAGAAAGCGACACAACACTCTCTACAGTTTCTGAAATGAGATTTTGTCCAAGCTCAGAAGCATGCTGTGTTTGCGTTGCAAGTTCTGCTGCATTCGCACAACTTGCGGAGACATCATTGGCTGTCGCAGCCATTTCATTAATTGCAGTCGCTGCCATTTCAAGAGCTTGTTGTTGCTGTGTTGTAGAATCAGATAGTTGTGAGGCTTGTGAGATGTTCATTGTAGACTTCCAACTAAGTACTTACGAAAATATAGTGAGGTGGTTGCAATTGAGCAAATAAATAGTTGGAAATTTATTAGGCACAAAGTTGGGTAGGCAAAGTCGTTCAAGTCTTTAATTTATTTATGATATGACAATAGGTTGACAGATATACATTGTAGACTAGCTTTACCTCTAGTAATGAAACAAATATTTAACAAACCAAGCGCTAATGACCTTCCAACCAATTGGCAGCTTTTGCAGGATGCAAATTAGCTGCCTATTCCAATTTCGTGTTTAAGCATATAGCGCAATAAAGCCTGTGCATCTGAGTGTGTATCAGCTTGTAACCCTGCAACAACACCTTGTTGATCCGCTGCTGACTTGTGTTGGCCAAGTTTTTCTTTTGCTTGTACTGACTGAACATTAATTTTAATTCCGACAATACCGCGCAGTAGTTTTGCTTGGTAATCAGCAGGTAGCAAGTCGGTATCGTGTAAAATACTCGGCTCATACTGGCTAATTAACTCATCTAAGCAGGCTAAGGTATTCTCATTATCAAGATATTCAACCTCACCTTGAACATGGACCGCAGCGTAGTTCCACGTCGACACAGCAGGTTTTTCTGCATACCAGGTTGGAGATATATAGCTATGCGGACCACTAAAAACCACTAATACGCAGGTTTTATCTAAGCCCTTACCATGACGATTTGCACGTGATACATGACCATACAAGGTCCCCAATTCCCCCTCATCAGCTTTGTATACTAAAGGCAAATGTGTGGCTTCAAATTCACTGTCTACCATCAACGCAAAGCTATAGGTTTTTATAAATTGTGAGACTCGCTCCGGTGTCATTTTCCACTTGCTGGGTGTGTGCATTACTTTCCTTTATTGCTTAAAAAGGCCAGCAAAGTGCCAGCCTGATTTAACTATTACAACTTAATTTTAGCCATCAACAATTATGCGTAGCATACGACGAAGTGGTTCAGCAGCACCCCATAACAGTTGGTCACCAACCGTAAATGCACTGATATATTCTGGGCCCATAGCTAATTTACGAATACGGCCTACCGGAATAGACAACGTGCCAGTCACTTTAACAGGTGTTAGGTCTGTTGCTGTAATATCGCGGTCGTTTGGAATAACTTTGACCCATTCATTGTGAGACGCAAGAATTTCTTCGATTTTTTCTACGCTGATATCTTTACGCAATTTAATGGTCATTGCTTGTGAGTGACAACGCATAGCGCCAATACGAACACACAAGCCATCAACCGGGACAGGCTGCTTGCTGGTGCCCAAAATTTTATTGGCTTCGACTTGCGCTTTCCACTCTTCTTTACTTTGACCGCTTGGCATTGGCACATCAATCCAAGGGATAAGGCTACCCGCCAAAGGCACGCCAAATTGGTCTTGTGGTAAATCGCTTGATGCAATTTTTTCGGTGACTAATTTGTCAATTTCAAGAATAGCGGCATTAGGATCAGCCAGTTTGTCAGCAACAGTTTCGTGAATTGCGCCCATTTGTGCAATTAACTCTTTCATGTTGCGAGCACCGGCGCCTGAAGCCGCTTGATATGTCATTGGGCTGACCCATTCAATCAAGTCTTGTTCAAATAATCCACCAAGCGCGAGTAACATAAGTGATACAGTACAGTTGCCGCCAACATAGGTTTTAACTCCCTGCTCTAACCCTTGTTCAATCACATCTTTGTTTACAGGGTCAAGCACGATAATACTGTCGTCACTCATACGCAGTGCCGACGCAGCATCAATCCAATAACCTTGCCAACCAGACTCGCGTAACTGCGGGTAAACGGCTTTTGTGTAATCGCCGCCTTGGCAGGTAACAATAATATCCATTTGCGAAAGCGCAGTAATGTCGTTTGCATCAAGAAGTGGTTTTGCTGGGCCCGCAATATCAGGGCCTAATTGACCGGTTTGTGAGGTGGTGAAAAAAGTCGTGTCGATTTGAGAAAAATCATTTTCTTGCTGCATACGATCCAATAACACAGAGCCAACCATGCCCCGCCAACCGACTAATCCTACTTTTTTCATTGTTTGTTCCACTGTTTGATTCATTCCAAGTACCTAAGCTGTTAAAAATTAAAATCCATTGCGTAAGAGTTTAATTTTTACAGAGCTAATCTAGCATTGTGAATGGCACAAAACCAGCGCAGATAATGGAACTTAAAATTATTTCATATTATTTTATTTAATTAATGGGCAGTCTGTTGGCAATACAAGGTTTACTGCATTAGCACAGACTTTAAATGTTTGTTGTTTTGAGGTAATTGGCTCGCCATCGAGGTTAATTGGCATTTCAGTTTGCGTTTGCCATTCAAGCCAAGGCACTTGATAGCGTTTCACCCACTTTTGTGAAGAATTGGGGTAGTTGCTTAACTCTTCGATAACCGCAGGCACATCTGAAATTGCAAATGAGGTGAAAGCAACAAGATCAACCATGCCATCATTAATATACGCATCGGGTGCGAGTAACTGTCCGCCACCGGCTTGTCGGCCATTACACACGGCAGCGGCAATGATCTCACCGGAACTGTGCTGACCATCGGGCAAAGAAAGTTGACCACTGTAAGGAACAAAGCTCAGCGCTTGAACAAGCCCAGCGAGTGTATATGCACCGCCGCCAAGCAAATTTTTAAGTGCTGGCGGTGTGGTGGCGGTAATTTTTGCCCCAAAGCCTGCACTGGCAACATTAATAAAAAATCGTTTATCGACTTCAACAACATCCACTTCTTGAGTATGTCCTTCAAAAGCCAACGTGAGCGCCGACAAGTATTCAGTCGGAATGTTTGCAGAGCAAGCAAAGTCATTTGCCGTCCCCATTGGGAGTATGGCAAGTGCTGGTCTTTGAGAATGCTCAATTTTCATTAAGGCGTTCACAGCTTCGTTGACCGTGCCGTCACCACCAGCAACAATAACCCGTTTTACGCCCTCTTTATTTGCCTCGTAAATCAGTCGCTCAACATCGCCTCCTTCATAGGTTACTCGAACCTCTAACGGGGTTGTTTGTCGAAATTTAGAGACAGCTTCGCGTAATTGCTCATTGCCTGCTTTTTTACCATTTAAAATTAATCGTAGGCTCATTCTTAATCCCTGTTATGACAACTAAGCTCTACCATAACATGCAATGCTGTTTACTCAATACGGATACAAAAAAGCCCTGCTATTGCAGGGCTAAATCAATGTTAGGATTTATTATTGTATCCTTCCTTGGGCAGAGTATTAGAACTGATATTTGTACTCAATTGAGAACTCAGTGCCTTTCTCTTTCGAACGCGTTAAAGTACCGGCTGACTCTATTTCAGATTTTGCGCCCAAGATATTCGTCACTTTGAACTTCAAGCTTGAGTTGAAATCAGGGAAATAGGTGTAGTTAAAGTCTAAAGAATGAAATGGTTGCTCCATCCAATCTTCCTGACCTTCAATACCTGGAATAATGATTCGCTCACCAAATACATTATAGATTAGTGTAGAGGCATGCTGACCACTTGGTGCGTCATAGCCTAACTGCATATTCACAACATATTTTGAATGACCCGTCATGCGACGTGTTGTATTTGTAACCGCTGCAGAAACCCCTGTTTGTTCAACAATCGCCTGACGGTCGATGTTGATTTCTGAGTCACTTAAAGTCACGTTACCTGTCATGAACACGTCTTGCCAGAATCCACCTAAGAAAGCAAAATCTTTCAGGTATTCAAATTCAACACCAGCAACATAACCATCTTCTGCATTCGCAATACGTACCAGTGGTGGACCATCTTGAGCTGGTGATTGAACAGACTCAATTGGATCAACCATGTCTTTATAGAACACACCAATAGAGAAGTTCTCGCCCGTATCAAAATAGTTTTCCCAGCGGAAATCATAGTTTTTGATTTGGGTTGTACGTAGACCTGGCGTACCACCTACAGGGTATTCAGTAAGCGGATCGATATAAGTCGCGTCAGAAATCTCACGTAAATCTGGGCGAACAACAGTTTCACCGTAACTTAAGCGCCATTGCGTTTCGTCGTTTTGCACATAAGTTAAAGCAAGTGCGCTATAAACGTCGTCTTCACGAAATGCGAGTTGATCTAACTCATCGTAATCAATTGAAGATGCAAGACCACCAGTAAATGGGTCAAGAGGAGCAGATACTTGACGGAAATCTTCCCACCTTAAACCGCCACTGATCCGCCATGTGTTATTGAAGAATAAATCTGCTTCAAAGTAATAAGCATCTACTTTTTGCGCAGACTTGTAGTCATCCCCAGAAACCGTTGTATCGTTTAAGATTGGCTGTGTCAGTGTTGCATTAGTAAGTACATCATCAGATAAAATTGTATTTAGCTTACTACCCGTTAAATCAACATCTGAAAAAGCACGTGTATTAATATCAAAACGGCGGTTTGTCGCAGAACGCTCCTTAGAAATAAAGTCTGCACCCGATTTAAGCTCGATATCAATGCCCTCTAACATAATAGGCAGTGTAAAGTTAAAACCGTAGTTTTCTACTTCATCGTCCAAATCTTGGAATGTATAACGCGCCGCGGTTGTCGCATTGGTTAATGCACTTTCATTGACAGTATCGTAAAAGCCGTCTTCATTTGCATCAGTAACAATGAAGCGAGTTTCCATGTTACCTGGTGCATAACGGTTTGAACGACCCATTGAGTACTTCCAATCAAAGCCCGCGTAATTTAACCATTCAAAGGTATGCATACCCTTTAATTGATTAACAATTAACTCACGCTCTTCATAACGCACATCATACGAACGAACACGTTTGTTATCCGACGTGTTGTTATTTTGGTCTATTCCTAAACGGTCTGATATTTGATCTTCAGTATCCCGTAAGATTAAGGCTGTGTAGTCAATTTTGTGCGCTTTATCATACTCTACACCGACAGTGATCATGCCAGATGTTTTAACTGTATGCTCGGTACTAAGCACTTGGTCATAACCACGGATCATGGTTGTTGAATTGTCACCAATTAAGAAACCTTGACCTTGATATTCGTCTGCAACAACATGCTTATTATCGTAGCTAAACGACGATAAGAAACCGTAGCGCCATTTATCTGATTCAACGCTATTACCTAACGTTGCAGTGAACTTAGTATTGGGATCAACCTTTGCTGATTTTGGATCATAATCGCGATTTAACGACATCGCTAAAGCGCGGCTTTGCTCAGGTGTTAAATCATCAAGCGATTGACCGCTTTGATATACATCTAGTATAGGACGAGGGATTTCACGCGTACCATCGTCAACACCATACCAATCATCAGAGCCACCGTTGTACTCAAGACCATCGTCAAAATTGTTGGTGTTATAGCCAAGCTGACCTGATACATCAAAAACAAATTGGTCTGGAATGCTTTTTAAGCGGATATCAACGTTACCACCACCAAAAGATGCAGGCATCGATGGTGAATATGATTTTTGTACTGATAAGCTTTCAATAATACCTGATGGAAATAAATCCAGTGGTAATACAGAACGTGTAGGGTCTGGGCTTGGTACAGCAGAGTTATTGAGCTGTGTACTTGAATAACGCTCACCAAGACCACGAACATAAATGAACTTACCATCAACAAGTGTTAAACCTGTTACACGGCGAAGCGCTGCTGCAGCGTCACTATCACCACTACGAGAAATTTGCTCAGCACCCATAATATCAGCAACGAAAGCTTGCTGTTTGCGCTCTTCTAGAACAGCTGTTGCAGTGCCTTTCAACCGACTTGCACTTACAACAACTTCTTCGAGAACAGCTTCTTCGTCTGCTTCAGCTGCGTGTACCGAGACAGTCAAGCCACATAAAATGGCTGCACTGAGTGCTGTTAAGCTGAACTGTTTTGAATATTGTTTCATGTTTACCTCTATCTGAAATACGTTACAGAAAGTTATTTAAAGGTGCTAAACGCACTGTTTAGCACCTCGCTTACTGTGTTATTCCAGACCTACCGTCCAACCTTCAGTCCAGTTGTTATCAGCAGATACTGCACCAATGTGCGTTGTTGTATCAAAGAAACCGTCGATTGCTTTAACGTCTGTCGCTGTGGTTGTATCGATAGTAAAAATACCATTTACAACTTGCGTTTGACCTGTAGCAACTAAGTTACCTAATGTGTTTGTCCACCAGTTCTCAACACTGAAATCTACACCGCTTGGGTCTTTGAAGTTTTCAGAACATGCAATCACTGATGATTTAATCATTAACGTACCATCTTGTGCATTCTTAACTGTTTCACTTTCACCAGAAGCAGCGCCTTCAATCTCAAGACACTCGCCCATGCCCTCAGGACCCGTTACGATTGCGTTATAGATTTGCGCGCCAGTTCCTTCACGGAAGTACATACCTTCACCGTCATCTTCACCTTTAAAGGTGTTACCGATAATTGTTAAGTTAGCGATTGTTGGGTTAGATTTAGGTGTTTTAGAAGGTGAAGAACCATCATTGTCGGCTTCGATACCGCGGTTTGCATCTGAGTTATCAGCTGCTTGCTTAACAAGGATGTGCTGCATTTTACCTTGGAAACCATTGTCCCAGTCGATGCTGTCATCTTGAATGCTTGTTAGTACTAAGTACTTCGCTTGTACGTTACCACCGAAGAACTCAACACCGTCATCCGCATTTTGGTGAACTTGCACATACTCAACAGTAGTACCAGAACCA
This sequence comes from Pseudoalteromonas sp. bablab_jr011, assembly GCF_016464045.1. Classification (NCBI taxonomy): domain Bacteria; kingdom Pseudomonadati; phylum Pseudomonadota; class Gammaproteobacteria; order Alteromonadales; family Pseudoalteromonadaceae; genus Pseudoalteromonas; species Pseudoalteromonas sp. bablab_jr011. Next base: position 7,737 of record NZ_JACDWU010000019.1, read on the forward strand.
ACACCACCGAACGTGATACCGTTTAATTCGTTATCTGGTGCGATTTCGTAACCACCATTCATCACACGAACATAGCGAAGCGTACCTGAGTTATCTGTTGTATCAGTACCACCGAACACCGCACCTGACTCAACACCTTCAACTTGAAGTGCACAATCGCCTTCTGCTGGACACTTGTTTGATGGTGCGTTACCAAGAAGAACTAAACCACCCCATTGACCAGCGGCTGTAGTACCACCCATAACATCTTGGCTTGAAGTGAACGAGATTGGCTCATCTTTAGTACCATTAGCATTAATTTTCGAACCACGGCTAATTACTAAATAATCATCACCTGTACGGCCATATACTGTTACGCCTGGCTCGATTGTTAAAGTAGCTGAATCAGCATTATCTTCACCTACAAATACTGCACCGCTTAATGCGTAGTAGTTACCCGCAGTAAGAGTTAAATCAGCGGTAATGCGACCAGACACTTCACATGTTGTTGTGCTGCCATCAACTGGAGAAATTGACGTTGTACCTGATGGACAACCTGCTACAGCTGCTGGTGCAGTTACTTCACCGCCGCCGTAACCAAATGCCCAACCTTCACGCCAGTCATCTGAGTCATTTAATGCACCAACAAAGTCAACTGTATCAAAGAACGCATCAACAGTATTTGCTACATCTTGGCCCGCGCCTAGTAATGGAGAACCCGCAATTGGTTGACCGTTTGCACCAAGCATTGGCTTATCATTGATTACGTTACCAGATTGTGCTGTAAACCACGTTTCAAGCTCTAGTAATGAATTACCGCTACCATCAACTGGGTTTTTGAAGTTTTCGCCATTGGTACACGACATAAACGTGTTTTGCATTAAGATAGTGCCATCGTTAGCGTTGTTAACTGTTTCGCTTGCACCGTCTTCAGCACCTTCAATTTCTAAACACTCACCCATTTCGTCAGAGCCAGTGATCACAGAGTTGTAAAGGTGTAAACCTGTACCTTCACGAAGGTAGATACCTTCTGCATCGTCTTCACCGTCGAAGTTGTTACCGATGATTGTTAAGTTAGAAATGATTGGTAATGATTTTGGTTCTTTAGAAGGTGTGCTACCGTCGTTATCTGCTTCGATACCACGGTTTGCATCTGTTGAATCTGGATCTTGTTCAACATAAACGAATTGCATTTTACCTTGGTAACCATTATCCCAGTCGATGCTATCATCGTCGATGCTTGTTAATACAACGTGCTTCAGATTTACCGCACCACCGAAGAATTCAACACCATCATCTGAGTTGTTGTGAACTTGTAAGTACTCAACCGTTGTACCAGAACCAACAGCACCAAATGTAATACCATTTAGTTCATTATCTGGTGCAATTTCATAACCCGCATTTTTAACAACAACGTACTTTAAAGTACCTGAACTATCTGTATTGTCTGTACCGCCGAATACAGCACCTGATTCAACACCTTCAACTTGTAGAGCACAATCGCCTTCAGCAGGACACTTATTAGAGATACCGTTACCAAGAAGCACCATACCGCCCCATTGGCCAGCTGATGTTTCTTCACCAATTACGTCTTGTTTAGAAGTAAAGATAATTGGGTCATTTTTCGTCCCTGTCGCTTCAATTTTTGAATCACGGCTCACTACTAAATAATCAGAACCATTGTTACCAAATACAACGGCACCTGGTTCGATAGTTAATGTTGCACTGTCTGCTTTATCGTTACCAACGAAAACAGCACCATCAAGGGCCCAGAATGCGTCTGTCGATAATGTTGTATCTTCTGTGATTACACCTGAAAGAACTTGTACTGTTACATCACGACCTAATGCAGCAGATACTTCGTTCGAAAGGCTTTGGCTGTATACACCGGGTAATTCTTCCGTGGTTGGTGGTGTAGTTGGGTTAGTAGGTGTAGTTGGTTGTTCGACCGTTTCTTCTACGTTGATGTTGATATCACCACCGCCACAACCTGCTAGTGAGATTGCTGTCGCTACAAGACTAACCTTGAATAAGCCAGATAATTTCATTGTTCACTCCGTTAAGATAGATATTTAATTATTGTGTTAGCGCATAAACTCAAGTCACCAAAAAGCACTGTAAAGTAATGCTTTTGGGTCACTTGAGTTTTAAACTGCGACTACCTTACGGGAGCTGTATGACAAAGTGGTTACATTTTAATAAACATAAAATGACAATGTAATTGACTTTAAAATTAGAGGGTTAACTTAAATTAAACAACGGAAAAAAGCCGCCCGAAGGCAGCTTTGGTGTTGCGATTATAATTAAGTTATTTTGTACGCTTGCCTGTTGAATACAAATTAGAGCAATGCGGTACGTAACGTTTCGGCGTGTACTTTTTCACGCTTCACGTACTTGATCCATTGCTCAGCTAAACGCTGTGACTTTTTGTGCTTTTCCGCTTGCTCAAACGCTAAAATAGAGGCATCAAAGTTTTGTAAATTGTACTGTGCCATTCCTAAGGCTACATACACATTCGATTCAAACTCTAAGCCGCCTTTATCAAGTGCTTTACGGGCTGCATCTGCTGCTTCGTCGTATTTTTCAAGGTTAATGCTCACCTCTGCGATACGCTGGTCGTACTGACCGTGCGGCACTAAGTCAGCAGCTTTAGCAAAATACGGCAGTGATTTTTCGTCTTCTTTTGCTTGCACCATGGCTTCTGCAACAAAAGCATAGTTTTTAGCAGATTGTTCAACGACACCGTCTTTCATGGCTTTACTCATCACATTCGCCGCTTTATAAGCAAGACCGTTGTATAAATACACTTGTGATAATTGGCGTAAATCAGATTTAGACTTTAAAAAGCCTTGCTGATACGCGGCTTCTAACACTGCTAACTGCTTTTTCTCTGCGCCTGTTTCACCATACATGCCACCTAATTGAACCCAGTACTCAGGTTTATTGTATAGCTTCACTAATCGCTCTAGCACTTCAACCACTTTGTCAGATTGATTGAGTGAGTAGTACATTGCACGTTGTAAAATTAGCCAGTTTTCTTTTGGCATTTCACCTTTGCTGTCAGCTTCTGCAATAGCAAGGTTAATGTTTTCAATGCCTTTTTGATAATCTTTAAGCTGATAATAAGCTTGAGATTTTAATACGTAATACGCATCTGTTTTTGGCTTATCATTGATTTTCTCCCACTGATCCAAATACGTAATTACTTTATCGTAGTCACTATTTGCCATCGCTAATTGCGCTAAACTAAACGTGGTGCTTACGCGCAATGTTTCAGGGATTTCTTCTTCTGCCACGACTTTTTCGAACGACGCAATTGCTTTACCAAGATCGTTTTCGTTGTAGTAAATAAAGCCGTAGAAATTATGCATCATGGCAATTTCATACGAGTTCATACTTGATGAACGCTCTTTTATGCTATCTAAGGCAGCAAGACCCGCTTTTGCATCACCATCATCAGCCAGCTTTTGAGCACGCGCCAATTGGCTATACACTTTTTCACGCAGTGCAGGTACGCGTTTGGTTTTTTGCTCTTCGGCATAAGCTGTAGCCAATGTTACCCCTGGTAACATACTAACAACGCTTGGTACTACAAGGCTGCTTGTGAAAGCAGCCGCGCAAATCACGGCAACTTTTAAAGGTTTCATAATCGCATTCCTCTTCTCTAACCGTTAATCTGGAAAGAAATTTTGTTCTGTACGCCCGCTACTTCAACGGCTTCACCGTTAACAACGCGCGGTTTATATTTAAATTTAAGTGCAGCATCCATTGCAGCGCGGTCAAACAGTGACTCAGGTTCCGCTTTAATCACTTTAGGGTCACGCACGGTGCCTTGCTTGGTTACTGTAAACTCAACAATTACATAACCTTCGATACCACGCGATAGTGCTCGGCGCGGATATACAGGCGCTACCTTTACAATGGGTAAGTATTCACCGTCGCTTGATTCAAGTGCTAAACCACCGGATAAGTTAACGTCAGCTTCAACGCTTGCACCAAAGTCAAAGTTTGCATTGCTTGCATTGGGATCACTGTTTTGCATTTGCGGTGATTCCATTGGCGGTGGTGGCTCTTTTGGCGTTGGTGGCTTTTGTGGTTTACGCTCTTTCTTTTGCACTGTCTCTTCTTTTTTCAGACGAACAAAATCAAGTACGTTCCCTTTTACGGGCTCAGACATGGCCCCTTCACCGCCGGTGATCAGTGCCTGCATGCCTAAAAACAGCATGACAGTCACGATACCAGCGATGATTAATGCAACTATATAACGCATCGCTCACATTCCTTATGATGCTTCTTGCGCAGCAATCGACACATCAAATGCGCCTGCAGCTCGCGATGCATCCATAACTTTAATCAGTACATCGGTTGTGGCTTTTTTATCAGCTTGAATAACCACGCTACCTTGAGGGTTTTCAGCTTTTAAGCGCTCGATATTTGCTTGTACCGCACGGATATCTACTTGGCGTTTGTTAATCCAAATTTCACCCTTGTCTGAAATAGCAACTAAAATGTTGGCACGCTCTTTTTTCACAGCGGTTGCCGCTTCAGGGCGGTTAACATCAATACCGGCTTCTTTTACGAATGATGCTGTTACGATGAAGAAAATAAGCATGATAAAAACAACGTCTAGCATTGGTGTCATGTTGATTTCTTCTGCATCGTCTTCTTGAAATAAGTTACCTAGTGGCGCTCTCATTATTTGTCTCCTAGTGGGTGGTGTTTTACATCACCCTAAAATTCATTTAGTGGTCTAAGACCATGTTGTCTTCAAGTAATTGCACTTCGCGTTTTGCACGACGTTGTAAATACGTTGATGCAAACACCCCTGAAAGTGCACCCACCATGCCCGCCATTGTTGGGATAGTGGCTTTAGACACCCCTGACGCCATCGAACGCGCACTGCCTGTGCCTGTGATTGCCATTACATCAAATACTTCGATCATGCCGGTAACAGTACCTAACAGACCTAAAAGTGGACATAACGCAACCATTACGTTGATTAGCGCAAGGTTATTATTTAGTTGCATGCCAGCGCGTGAAATCATCGCCTGGCGAATTTGCTCTGCGTTCCAACTGTTACGCTCTGCTCGATTGTTCCAAGTGCTTTTTACGTCTTTTTTGTAGCGTTTAAAGCCACCAAAGAAATACATAAAACGCTCAAGTATCAATAACCACATCGCGAAGATGAGGACCCCGATGACCAAGAGAACTTGGCCACCCGTGTCGAGGAAATCACGTAGAGCATTGATTGCATCAATCAATAGCACCATGATTTACGCTCCTTTCTCGCTTCGCTCTGCAATGATACCTGCGCTTTGCTCTTGTAAAATTAACAGCATGTTTTTAGAGCGCGTGTTAAGAAGTGTGTATAAAAATACCGTTGGAATAGCCACAACCAGACCCAGTACCGTTGTTACAAGTGCCTGAGAAATACCACCAGCCATTAGTTTAGGGTCACCTGTACCGAACAAGGTAATTGCTTGGAAGGTATTAATCATACCGGTTACCGTACCAAGTAGACCCAATAACGGAGCTACCACAGAAATAATCTTAATGAGCGTTAGGTTACGGGTAATTTTTGGCATTTCACGAATGATTGCTTCGCTTAATTTAAGCTCAAGTGTGTCGTACGCTACATTTGGGTATTGATCTTTCACTTTCATTACACGACCAAGTGGGTTGTCATCACGTGCAACCGTGTCTTTAAGCTGACGACGGATTTTGCCACCCATAATCATCAGTGATACAAAACGCTCAAGTGCGATTAATAAGGCAATTAAACCAACACCTAAAATGATGTAACCGACAGTACCACCTTGGTGAACTTGCTCTTCGGTGTCTGGAGCTTGAACTAAAAGACCTAAGATTGAACCACCTGTTGGGTCAAGTGCAAACGGCACAACACCTGAGTTAGCTTGTTGAAGATCCGATGCCGTCGCTGTGTATCGGCTGCTTGGTTGGCGAGTAAGCTGGCTGATTGTGTTGGTCGCTGGCGTGTACTCTAGGTATTTACCATCCGCGATTAAGTTAAATGCACCAACACGCACCACTTCTTTTTGTGCTTTGCTGCCACCTTCAACAATAACATCCGTCGTAAAGCGAGACACTTTACCCTGCTCAGTCATTTCGCGTTGTAATTCAAACCATACTTTTTCAATATCATCGATTGAAGCAAGCTTCGACGTTGACCCCATTTTTTGAGCAAGCTCATCCATGAAGTTACTACGACCTGGTAGCTCAGCAGAAACAACAGAGGTCATGAATTTGTTGCTTGAGTCACCCGCAACTTGCTGTAACACACCGAATAGCTCTTTAAGTGAACCCATGCGGTTTGAAAGTGTCTCGGTTAAGTTAGCAAGTTTTACTTCGTTTTCTTCAAACTGCGTTTCTAAACGCTCCGACTCGTTAAGCATGGCATTACGCTTTGCTTGTGTATCTTTAAGCATTTGCACTTGTTCGTTTTGGCGCGCCATGAACGCTTGCTCACGCTGTTTATTCTCAGCGCTTTGTTGTGCTTTACCTTGCTCTAATGTTTTTAGTAATGAGTCTAAATCCATTGGCTCAGCAGCAAAGCTACTACCCGCAAAACCAAGGCCAGCTGCAAACACGGCCATTTTTGTCATTGTCGTTAATAATTTCATCTCAAACCTCTTATTCAGCAGCGTGGACTGGCAGTGTTAACATATCTGGGGCAAGTTGCTTACGCGCGATACGTAAACCTTTACTAATTTGACTGATTGCAGAATCGGGTAATTCAACAAACGATTTTGTTTCTTTATCCCAGCTACCTGCTTTTTTGCCGTCGCGTGTTAAATAAATAAGCTCTAAACGGCCGATACGTAAAAAGTCAACTTCGCGCTCTTGACCATCAACATCAAGTAATGCGGTGTACGCTTCGATAGTACGACCGTAATCAACTTCTACTTGGTAGGCTTCCAGTAAGCGGCGGAATTTTTCACTTGATGTGATGTCTGCGCGGTCCATCATTTCTTTTAATGATGCAATACGCTTGCTACGTTCTTCAGTTAAGAAAGGCACGTCCAGTGCAACAAATTGGTCAAGGCCTGTGATCATGCGCATCATTAACGGCGTGATTTGACGCTCGATAACCGATACCTGATCCATAGACTCGTTTAACGCGTCCATTTCAGCAATCTGGTTATTTAATTGCTTGGTAAGTTGTGCGTTATAAACAGTTAAACCGTCAATTTCTTTGTTTAGGGCTTTGAACTGTTGTAAACGACCTTGCATTGAATCTGCAATCTTGTCGATTTTAGTTTGTGATTGCGCAGCAGATTTATTTATCTCACTACTTTTATCAATTACTTTATCTAGATCGTTTGCATGTACTGCTGCAGATGCCGCTACAATACCTGCTAAAATCAGTGGTTTAACGCCTTTCATCGCATACACCTTTACTCGTTAAATTAGCTTAATTTGCTAGTGGGGTTGTTTTAATGAGCGAAAGTCTAACGATGAAAAATGACAAGCGTGTTGCGTAAAAAATACAAAAATATGACAGCTGTAACAATTCGTTTATGTTGGGCAAAAATAAAGGAAAAATCTCGAGGATGTGCCTATAAGTTAGGCATTTATAAACATGTGGGGCAATTATTTTGAAATTTCAGTTAAGAAAAAAGACATTAAATTTCAGCTTTGAGAAAAACTCACGGCAGCGCGTTTTTGCACAAAGATGCGTTAATCGGTACTCGCCAATAAAAAATGAGTTTGCATTACACATAACAAAGGCAAATAAATAATGTTAGTTATTCACCAATTAAGGTTTAATCGTTGGATATGTCTCAGTGCCAAACTTGATAGTTAAAGCGAGCCTAATATGACATTTTTAAATGATCGCTGCGTAGCCCAATTACAATGCCAAATAAACCTTTTAAGTAACTAATATCTCGCAGCGCTGC
>NZ_JACDWU010000177.1:0-373 GCF_016464045.1 Pseudoalteromonas sp. bablab_jr011
GATTAACAACCAAATTTGCTTGGTGACAATAGCGTTTTGGACCCACCTGATTCCATGCCGAACTCAGTAGTGAAACGAAACAGCGCCGATGATAGTGTGGCATTTGCCATGTGAAAGTAGGACATCGCCAGGCTCCTAATTAGAGAAACCCGTTGCAGAAATGCAGCGGGTTTTTTGCGTTCAGGGCTAAATTGTCCAGCACTATGCCTAGATTGCATACAAAGATAAAAGGCGCATAAGCGCAAGGTGAAGAGACGTAGGAGATGTATGGACTCCTCCCCTAAATAGGGTAAGTACGGTATAAAGAAATTGCAAAACCACTTTTACCAATAAGGAATCCATACATGTCAAAATTTAACTTAATTTGTATCGA
>NZ_JACDWU010000178.1:0-221 GCF_016464045.1 Pseudoalteromonas sp. bablab_jr011
AGCGCACTCCTGACTGGTATGCGGGGCGGGTATTTTGAAGACGGCTTTTCCTGCTTGGTAGGCCTTGTATTTGGTGTAAATCTCTATGATGTGCCAGCCAACGTTTAAAATAGACTTGTTTAGCCCAGCCTTTTGTTTGGCTTTGTTTGACACATACCGACCTTGTTCATCCTGCTTCGCCTTTGGCTTGCGCGTCATGCTTGAGGTTCGTAAAGCCTCGA
>NZ_JACDWU010000179.1:0-221 GCF_016464045.1 Pseudoalteromonas sp. bablab_jr011
AGCGCACTCCTGACTGGTATGCGGGGCGGGTATTTTGAAGACGGCTTTTCCTGCTTGGTAGGCCTTGTATTTGGTGTAAGTCTCTATGATGTGCCAGCCAACGTTTAAAATAGACTTGTTTAGCCCAGCCTTTTGTTTGGCTTTGTTTGACACATACCGACCTTGTTCATCCTGCTTCGCCTTTGGCTTGCGCGTCATGCTTGAGGTTCGTAAAGCCTCGA
>NZ_JACDWU010000180.1:0-392 GCF_016464045.1 Pseudoalteromonas sp. bablab_jr011
ACGACACACGTAGGAGGCGTTTTAACGCCGAAAAGCAAACCTGTTCAGCAACATTAAACACCCACCTCGATTTAGCTCGCACCTCGCTGCTCGTACTTCGTAGCTTAAAACCATTTCACGGCTAAAGCCCTTCCTACAAAAGATGCACACGACACACGTAGGAGGCGTTTTAACGCCGAAAAGCAAACCTTTTAACTAGCCTTAAACAACCATCTCGGTTTAGCTGTGCTAGCTCGTATCTCGCTTTTCGATGCTCGTTACTTATAACCCTTTCACGGCTAAAGCCCTTCCTACAAGTGATACACACTTCACTCGTGGGAGGCGTTTTAACGCCGAAAAAGCAAACCTATTCAGCAATATTAAACAACCACCTCGATTTAGCTGTGCTAGCT
>NZ_JACDWU010000181.1:0-39569 GCF_016464045.1 Pseudoalteromonas sp. bablab_jr011
AAATGCGCGTGATTACAATCGCCAACTGGTTGAAGCGATGATCAAAGTGAAGGCGCTAAATAAGATCAACACCCTTGGTCTGCCTAAATATCAGTAAGTTAAGTGAGTTTATTAGAGAGCTGCATTTGATCAACAAGGCCGGTACCAAGCACAATTGCCCATAAAGCTTGCGAGTTCATATACCGCAGCACTGCACGGTACAAGCCTAAATTAATAAAAATAAACAATGCTGTTGGCACAAGTAGTAAAAGCAACATCCAGTTGTCTGCTTTACTAAGCGGTGCAATGCTATCGAGCCTAACTATTAACGCAAGCCAAAACGCTGATATTATAAATAGCGAGTCGATAAAAAGAGTAATAATGCGCTTAGTAGCACGCGAAGAATTTAAAATAGAGCGAATAATATTATCCACAACAAGTTCCCTGTCTTGTTTTTGCCGATTAACATACCAACCTAAGCTGACTGGCTGCTTAATAGTTGTTAAATTTTCATGAATTATAGCTGAACCATATGAATCTAGCCACTGAACTAATACAATATCATTAGCCTTTGATTTTTATAATAATTTGATTTAAATCTTGGGGAAAGGCCTCTTGCACGACATTTATTGTCTAAGCTCTGAGTACTATTTAACGCGGTCACCGCTCCCACTCCCCGTTACTGTCATTAAAATATATTTAAAATAGCTCGTTATAGTGAGGGTGTCGATCATTTCGCGATCCGTTTTTGCGAGGAGTTCTGGGGTAGACATATCAATTTCGTTTACTTGAGCCAAACCAGTAATACCTGGGCGGACAGCATACACATTTTTAGCTTCGCGAGCTGCTGTTAGCTCCTGTTGATTGAATAAACCAGGGCGCGGGCCAACCAAGCTCATTTCACCTTTTAGTACATTCCAAAGTTGCGGGAGTTCGTCTAACTTTGTTTTACGCAAAAAACCACCAAAAGGCGTAATTGAGGCTGTACTTGCTAAGTGGCTGGCAACAGAGGCTGTATCGACCTTCATTGTTCTAAGTTTAACAAGTGTAAACGGTTTTTTATGTCGTCCTACACGCTCCTGCGTAAAAATAGGTGAACCGGTATCAAACAAGCCTATAATATATAAAATAACTAAAAATGGTGACGCAAATAATAAACCAAACAGTGAAAACAAAAAGTCGAGTAAACGTATCATGTATAAATCCATTAATTATTTTGTTGAAGTTTTAGCAGCAAGTTTAAAACCATGCTCAACTGAGTATGGCGGTTTCCAGTTAAGGGTATTTTTTGTATGGGTAACATCTAACTGGAGAGAGCCTGTTAGCCTGTCAATCACATCACTTTTATTAAGTAATTTACCAGCTAATTTAAAGCACCAAACAGGCACAGGTAAAGCAAAATTGTTTTTATTTTGCACTTTAGCCATTAGCGCGACCATTTTGGCGGTTGATAAATAATGATCATCACTGGCTAAAAATATTTGATTTGCCGCTTTAGGATGCTCAATACAGACTTTAATTAAATCAACTAAGTTATAAACTGATACTAAGCTACGTTTGTTATTGTTTATCGATCTAAAAGGCAATGGTAAACCTTTGCCAACAAAGCGCATAAGTGAAGCAAAATTGGCTTTTACACCTTCACCGTAAACCAACGGTGGCCTAATAATCACAATTTCCATCCCTGTTTGCTTCCCGAGCTCTAGTAATTGCTGCTCAGCTTCAGCTTTAGATATGCCGTAAGGGTCTTCAGGAGCCGGGCTATCATTAGCAGTAAAGGGAGCTCTATTAGTAGTACTTTCACCATTAACTTTTATAGAACTAACAAAAATAAAGCGCTTAACACCCGCTTGAGCTGCTTGCTTAGCTAAATTTAAAGTGCCACCAGTATTTATAGCCCTGAACTCAGCTAAAGGGTCTGTTGCGTCATCGTTCATAATATGAACACGAGCAGCTATATGCACCAAAGCATCAACCTTGCTCAATTTACTTACTAAATCTAAATCATTAGTTTGTGATAGATCAAACTTATCAAAATGAGAATAATTAGCTAAGCGATTGCGCCCTAATAACAAACAATCTGTGGTATTTAGCAGCTCTAATAAATGCTGCCCTACAAACCCTGTATAACCTGTTATTGCAATCATTTTTCTACACGACTTAATAAATTGTTATAAATTTCCAAATGCTTATTGACCACACTGTTAACATCAAACTCTTTTTCTGCAAAAACTCTAGCCTTAGCTCCCATTGCAACTCTTAATTCAGGTTGCCCTATAAGTTTAAGTATTGCTGTTGCAAGTGCTTTAGCATCACGAATCGGCACGGTAATGCCTGTTTCACCTTCAATTACTGCATCTCTACAACCAGGGTTATCAGTTGTTACAATAGCTCTACCACAAGCCGCAGCTTCGATCAGCACTTTTGGTACGCCTTCACCATAAAACGAAGGGAGACAAACTATGTTTGAATTAGCAAACACGTCAGGAATATCGCATCTGTGGCCAAGATAAGTAACTAATCCTTGTTTAACCCAAGAGTCAATTTCATTTTGCTGTATAGAATTAGGGTTTTCTAGATCAGGTGTACCGACGAGTAAAAATTCTGCATTTGGGTGCTGACCTTTAACTATTTTTGCAGCTTCAACATACTGGTACACACCTTTTTCTTTAAGTAAGCGACACGCCATGACCACCTTAATAGTCCCATTAATATTCTCGGGAAGGTAATTATATATAAAGAGATCAGCACCAGACCCTTTAATTAAAGTCTTATCAACAACTTTTAGATGTGCAACATCGGTTAAAATATCTTCATCCGAAGAGTTCTGAAAGATAACCGTCTTATTTTTTTGAGCGAGCGCAACCTTGTAAAAGGCAGATGCAATTAATTTAGTAATTTTTGCACGCAAAGAATTTGCAGTAAAAACATAACCAAGTCCAGAAATAGCGGCAACAAAAGGGATATCACGCTTAACTACTTTAAGCGCCAAACCTGTATATAAAACGGGCTTTATTGTCACAGCATGAATAATTGAAGGCTGAACTTCTTCAATCACTCTTTTAATCGTTTTTATTGTGTTTATTTCTGACGAAAGCCCACTACCGCTTCTGTTAAATGGAATATCAATAACATTAAAACCCATTTCTGATAGCTCTGCTTTATACTCTGTGAACCTGCTTGCAATAGTAACTTCATAACCACTTTCAAGAGCTTTTTTTGCTATTGGTAAACGATGAGAAATAAAAAACCAATCAACATTAACAATAAAGAGTAATTTCAACTATAGTTCCTTAATAAAGAGTGCATTCAATAAATACATTTATTTTGACAGATAATGATAAAGTAATTTAAAAAATGATTTATCAAAAACAGGGTAGTCACTTTCATTGACAAAGTGGCCCACTTTTAATTTCTCAATTTCCTTATTTTCAATCATGGTCTTAAACTTAAGAGCTGTCTCATTTAAATTATTAACATCTAGATAAAAAGCATTAACTCCATCTACTGCATAGCTTTTAATTTCCCCAACAGGAGTGACAACAGGAAGTAACCCATTTTTAATTGATTGAAATACAGAAATAGCCATCCCTTCTACGTGACTTGACTGAAGATAGTAATTATACTTTCTCATCTCAACTTCAATATCTGTTGGTAATATAGAGCTATGAAATTTAACTACATCTGATAATCTATGCTGATTAACAAAGTCAATTAACTTCCCTAACTCGCCATCATCTCGACCATAAAGATCATAAGTACAAGCTACATCAAGCTTTGCCAGTTCAAGTATAAAAGTAAAAGCTTTAATTATGTCTTTTTCTTTAGAAAACCTACCAACAAATACAAAGCTTATGGGGTTGGATTTAAAAATTATTTTATCTTCAGAGAAACTTACATTCATGGGAACTACATGAGACTTTGTTTTTTTAAAATTTGTATCTAACCATAATTGAGTATTCTGAGAATCACAGATAACCCTATAAGAAAGAAAAATGGATATCTTTGTTATTACTTTATCTACTAAATGAGCAAACCTAGCGCTATGAACAAAATGAAACCTTATTGAGCTCGGTTTCAACATTTTATATAGTAAACTGACAAAGTGTGCCCTCCATAGAGAGCTAACAACCAAATGAGCATCCAACTTAAAAAGAAGTAGAAGTGATTTAAAGTAACTATTACCTATATGTAGTCTTTGCTTTTCATCCTCTGAGAGAGAGTTATAAATACTAGAATTACAATCCCCAACAGTAATTACATGATAATTAGATTCTGCTTTACTTTTTAAAAGATTTAAGACCCCAACCTCTACACCACCTATTTCCATTGCATTGATTATATGTACGATCTTAGTCATATTTGTGCCCACTTTTTCTCATTGATTAGACTTAGGTAAGTTTCTTCCCAATTAAAATCAAACCTTTTAGATTGAACAACAATATTTTCAATGCAAGATGCATAACCATCTATTGATAAAATATGGCGCAATCTATCAACCAAATCGGGTACGAAAGGCTCGAAAGTATTTTCTGTAGAAGCTAACATATAGGCAATACCATCAACATTACTACCAATCACAGGCAAACCTATGGCCATAGCTTCTAATATAACATTTGGAAATTGATCCTCCCTAGACGGGACAATTAACAAATCAGTAAGTAACATTTCTCTAAAAACATTGCTTGTTCTTTCGATAACTTTAGTAATATTAATGCTACCACTCAAATATGGATAGGTGTGACTAACATACTCTTTTGAAACACCAATCAAAGTAATCTCTAAATAAGGAAAGTCTTTCGTATCAGATATGTTTTTTAGCGCTTGGAGTAAAATATCTAATCCCTTAATTTTTGATTCACCGCCAATAAACAGTAACTTACAAGGTTGCTTAGGGTATTCACTTTTAATTAAACCAAAATTATTTGGTAAATCATTATTTATAGATTTTACTTTTCCTCGATTAACTTTATAAGAGTTAATTAGCTCCTCAGCAGCCTTATCCGTTTGACAAATTATTTCATCTGCAAAATAATAAGAAAATTGTATAACCTTATTGGTAATAAAAAATTTAGATTTAATTTTTAACAACTTTACTCCGGATATCCCTTCCAAAACAATAAGCTGTCTTTTTAGTACATTAGAACGCACCCCAATCGATAAAGGGCACCCAGTAACTAATTTAACAAACAAGGCTGATAGCAATGTCGTCTCACCGAAAACAACTATTTTCTTTATTTTTTTTCTATTATTAAATAAGTAAAGAGAGCTGAGTATTGAATTTAGAAGTAGCAATATACTAGGCTTTAAAAAAAAAGCATTAACCCACGAGGTTTTACAGTTCGGTGAGTCAAGCTTTGAAGGCGTAACCCAAAAAACTGATTCAGTTTTTGCTATATACTTCACTAACCTTTGATATCTATGGTGAGCACCAGTAATGGGAGTTTTAAAATGTGAAATAAAGACAAACATAACCTACCTTAATAAAATCAAAAAAAGTAATTATTTAGTTACAGGTAACTTATTCCATGCAAAGAACAATGAAAGATAGAGCATATTAACAGTTCCTATTTTTATTAAGAAAGGTTCTTTAACATTTAACAATATAGCCATAAAGATAAAAATAGATAATATTCCATAAAAGTTACTTTTATTCGCTTTATAAAATAGCTTTAAGTTAGAATAAAGTAAAAAAAATATAAAAGTTACTGTTGGAATAAGTCCAATTGAGAATATAAATTTAACATAACCAGAATCAGACCTTGCATAATCTAAGAAAAATTGATATCCACCTGAACCAAAAAACAATATATCTAGTCTATCGGGAACATAAAGCATACTGATTAAGTCTTTATTTGAGCTGTTGATTTCACCATCTGTAAAGATTGAAAACAAACTAATAAACCAGGGTAAGGTTTCCTCAGAAAAAACATCATTTGTCAAATAATCAATGAATGGCAGAAACATAATAACAAAAAAAATCGATAAGGAAATAGATATAAGAAAAATAAGTATCGTCAGTAGTTTCTTTTTATCAAAGAAGATTATTGAAAAAAATAAAATGACTATTTCAACTAAAAAACCACTTCTAGCTATAAAAACTGTAGAAAACATTAAAAGACAATATAGCGCAATTAGAATTGCTCTAATTAGTATTTTTGAAGTCTTTAAGTAAAAATAAATATATCCGATGCCACATATGGCCAATTGCATCGAATGATCAGCACCTCCGCTATTTGACAACCCTCTCACTCTATTTATACGCAAAGGATCAATATTACCGGACTGTGGCAGTAAGTATGATAGAGATAATTTAAATTCATACGACATGTAGGATAATATTGAACAAACAGATAAAAACAAACCGCAGAACAAAAGGTAAAAGCATATATTTTGTAATCTTATGGTTCCGTTCTTGACTAGAGTGAAGAAAAAGTATGCTCCAGAAGAGTATTGAATTATGTGTAGAAACAAAAGATTAGTTAACGAGTAGTCATTGTTACCATTTAAAGTCGTAATCAAAGAATATGTAATAATAATAATAAATACAGTTACAAATATTTTAAAATAAACTTTATTTAATCTATTTTCGAGCATATCAAAGAATATATAACTCAGAAATACAAGTGCTACGAGGTTACCTGTGCTGACTGGCATGAAACTAAAGCTTAAGGGAGATAACCAGCAAAAGAAAAGAATTAAGAGGATACCGTCTAAAAATAATTTTTTTAAAATAGAAAAAGTATTCATCGCTTTTTATCATTTATAATTTCAAGAATGTAACTCTTAAGCTTGCGAGATTCAATGCACGTTGATAACTCATTGTCATTTTTATTTTTTAAGTATTTTTTAATTCTTAAGCGCTCTTCTTTATTGCTTGCCAACTTTCTAATTGCGTAACTCCAAGTTTCTTTAGTATACGGGAAGTAATCCTCCATCTCAGGTCCAAATATTGAGACCACCTCAGGAATAGGGCAAGCAATAAATGGGATGTTTAACTGACAAAAAATAAATGCTCTTCCAGCATTAACACTTTCTTTATATCGAAATAATAAATCTACACAACGATCAGTATTCCAAAAATAAGCGCCAAATCTGATAAAGACAGTTTCAAGGAAGTTATACTTGAGGCTAATTTGGTTAGGAACCAGCCCAATATCTACATCTGATAAAATCGAAAAAATCTCTGGATAGGAATACTCATACAGTTCTAATTTAAAATTATGCTTTGGAAGTTTCTTAATTTGATCAATATTACTAACGACTTTCAGCTTCACATTATATTCTTCTGCTAAAATATTCAAAGCTGGAAATATGTATTCCACACTTTCTAAAAAGTGCCTGGCATTACCATGATATCCAAAAGATATACAACTAGCTCCATCATCATTACTTCTAATTTTTTTGCCATTAAGAATTTCGGTTGGACTGTAACACTCTATTAACTTCATATAGAGCGAGTTAATCCCTTTAGATTCAAAAATATTTTTTAAATGAACAGTATCAGCTATAACAAAGTCCGCAACACTTATTTTTCTAAACCTTTCTATCATTTGTGAAGATTTGGAATCGGATTTAAACATGCGAGCCTGATATAAAAAACTCTTCAAGTTAAAGCGATGTAGCAAAGGATGAACAATTCTTTCAAGGTGTGGTTTTACAACCCCGATTATAATATCTTTATTTTGCAACCTAGCTATATCTATCTCATCTTCATCTCCATGAAGGATAGCTACATCGAACTTGTGATATTGAGAAAACACATTTTTATAAACTTCAAAGTCATCAAATTTTTCAAATTCAGATTTGATCCCATGCTGGGGTATTCGAACGCTCCCTTGCTTTTCATCTAGTTTAGAATTAAATACTATTTTTATTTTTTTGTGGTTTATTTTTTTAATACAAGAATCAATACTCATACCTTCACCTTACCAATCTCCAGCGAAAACTTATCATCATGATAGTTAATTCATTTAATAATTATTCTATATAGAAAATTAAAAAATTTATTATACCCATGAAAAAAACCAAGCATATTTATTCTAGAGAAAAAGAATAGCGGATAATACTTAACAACATCCTTAAAAGAGTGAAAGTCTTTTAAGGTAACATTACTAATGTGTTTCATATAGTTTACATAGTAAGGTGAAGAAACTAACTTTTTAAAATTATCTTTTCTGGTTAAATTATACATTTTAATAACATACATTCGACTTAATATTGAGCTTGGGTGAAAACTTGAATACTCTGATATTATACATGAAAGAGCGCTATCGAGATCACTAATATTCTTAATTGAAAGGTCTTTTGTTGTAACGCCATTAGTATCTTGCATATAATGTACATAACTTGATTTACTAATATATATGCTCTGAGAATTAAAACCTAGTTTAGCTGAAACAACAGAGTCCTCTCCCATGCTAATTCCATCAGGAAAAAAAATGTTATTTTTAAAATAGCACTCCCTTTTAAATACCTTATCCCAAGGATTGTTACTAATTGCACCATTAATAAACAAATTTGAATATTCAGTACTATCTATAATTTTTTCATTTTTAAAGTTTTGCACCAATTTAAAATTTGAACCAAAATCTTGAATATAACCTAAAACAATTCCATCGCACGCTTGATTCTCTATTACCTTCTTTAAATAATCAAGATAGCCATTTTCGACCCAATCATCTGCATCTAAGAAAACAATATATTCTCCCTTTGCGATATTCAGACCACTATTTCTTGCGGATGATACTCCTTCATTAATTTTATCCACTATTGTAACATTTTCATGTGCATGGTAACTATTATTAATCACCTCAAGAGTTTTATCTTTAGAGCCATCATTAATAATAACTACTTCAAAATCAATAAAACTCTGATTAATTACACTATCTACAGCTCTAGTAATATATTTTTCTGCATTATAGGCTGGTATTATGATTGAAAAAAGCATATCAGTTCTTATTCATCTTTTATATTATCAAAAATAAATTTGCTAGATTTTTTTTGTAAATAAAAAACCTTTTTATTAACTGCATCCCAGTTGTAAGAGTGTTCAATTAAAGACTCATTAAATTTTTCTGAGTTTAATATTAGCCTATCTTCTAAGTCAAAAAGTGATAACAACGATTTAAAACGAGCAAGCCCTCTTTTTACATTACCAATAGCAATAAATGGTTTATTAAATATTATTGAAAAAACACAACCATGAAATGAATCAACAATTACATACTCAGAGTCATAAAATGCTCTAATCCATTTAGTCATAAAAGGGTAGATATATTCTTCACTTCCTTTTTTATAATTGTAATCAATAGCCTTTGGCTTAACTTCAAACGGTTCTAAGCCAAGTTTAGTCGATATTTTTTTGATTACTGAAATGGAAAACTCATTCTTGTCCAATATATAGCAAAAGAGATTCCCTTTATTTTTTTGTTCATTATATTTATTAATCAGATCGAGATAATCACTTTTTGACAATAACATGGTTGGATCTAAAACCAACTCACTAGTAACTCCAAATTTGTCATGCATGATATCAATTGCAGACTTTTCTCTTACAGACAGAGCATTAAATTTACTTAGGTTAACTTTACAATCTTTAAATTCTTCATTAGTAAAGCCCCAAGTATCCGTCCCAAATGAAGCGGCATACGATATTACCTTTTTCCCTTCATCCACAAAATCAAAAAAATATCTCCTGATATTTGGTGTATATTCTGGTCTCCAGACCTGATCGCTACCAACAACAAAAATATCTACTTCATAATTTAGTTTTTTTAATTCGGAAAAGTCGTAAATTGGTTTTGTTTTTTTTCCTAGCTCTCTACTAACAAAATCTTTCGCATTTCTCGATATTTCACTTTGAATAGTAGGTGTAACAGCAGGTTCCAACTTTTTATATTTTAATATTGTTTTTTTTATAAAATTCCTTATAGCCATATTAAGCGAATTCTTTTTACTAATTTTATTTTTTCTATAATCTATTAGTAAGGTCTCATAGCCATTTTTTCTTAATACTTCTTTTAGGGCGTAAGCTTGTAAAATACCACCGTAATTATTTATTAGTGGCAACGTAAGTATGCCAACTCTTTTTCCTTTCATCAAAAGTCCTGAATTAAAATAACTGTATTTAATATAACTAAGTAAAACAAATTATATAATGAATTATATAAATTAAATATTGTAGATATAATTTCTATTAAACTTTAAATATCAATAGAAAATTAGTAAAAGCAGAATATAGCCATTCCATTAACAAGTAATTCCAGAAATAAATCTAACCTTTTGACTGTTTAACTTAGAAGCTAAGATTACAAATTTAAGTTACTAGGTAATTTAAAATAAAAAATTTTATAAAGTTAAACTATATTTTTCATTCACAAACAAAGCCATTTTTATTTAAATATTTTAGACTTTTTCCGAATAAGTGAAGCTTTTATTGCTCCAGGTTCTGAATACCATTTATAGTAGTGATTTATTTTAGTTAAAGTACTTAGTAAAAAAAGGTATGGCTTCATTCTTTTATCAAATTGCTCTGCACTTTTAGTTTTTTTCCAGATTTCTAAACTTTTTTTCCTTACCTTCATTCTCATTAAGTGGATTAACTTTAATAAGAAGGATAACTCATCTTTCTCAAAGCGTTTAGGAGGCACAGCTAAACCTTCAGAGCGTCTTTTCTTAATACGAAAACCAAGGCCATTATGCCGATGGTTAAATCCACCTCGTTGCGATTCAATTAAGCTGGATATTGGTAAATTATCAATGGTCAATGCATTATTCTCAATCCCTTTTTTGATAATATCATCAGCAAGTATAGATCGCGTAATTATCACATTAGTACCTAACCCTTCAGATCTATATGGCTCAATCCAAGCATCACCTAAGGATATATCAGCTAACTCTACGGTGACATCATCACAAAAGTCACAAGCATTAGATTTAAATAAGCCTGTGCCCCACATATCTCCAACCATTCTCATTTTTATTGTTTTTTGGTTATTATCCTTATCTAAACAACCAAATGAATAATCACTTGCGGTGCTTGTTTCATCTTTAAGTCTGAACTCAGGTTTTCTATATTCTGCGACATCTACACCAGCTTTACTTGCTAGATACTCTGTGAAAAAAGTGCTTTTTACTCCACCACAAATAATCCCAACCAAAAACCTGATCTTAGTTTCTAAAATTGGATCAGCCTTTTGAGCTAATCGTACGCTTTTTATAAAGCAAGGTACACCTACAATACCAAACTTACCATCTAACTCTTTAATTTTTTCAAAAACACCTGCAAGAGTTACGGGGTAGTATCTTGTTTTAGCCCCAGCTAAAAGCTCATCTCGAGTACTACTTATCGAATACGCATAATGGGAATCTGTTGTAATTGTTTCTTTTACTGAGATTACATATTCAATCTCTTTACGAGCTAATAATTCGATTAGTGTATAAGTTGCGATACCTCCAGATGACGAATTAACCCTGTGCTCATTAGAGAAACCTGCATATGTATTTATATATTTTCCAATTGATGTATTATGATTTTTTGACTCATTTATAAATATATTCGCAAGTTTTGTTTCTGTTGATATATCATTGTTAGGTTTAGAATTAAATGGACAAACAGAAAGACAGGCTCCTTTACAACCTTCACAATGGCCAGAAACTTGTTGTGGTTCTAAAAAGCCATGCTCATTTAAAGCCATTTTCAAGTTATTATTACCACATGCTGACACGCATAAACCACAGCCAATGCATAAACCTTTATTGACTACTTCATCTATCACTTTACAAGAATTCATTTATCACCAATTTCTTTCAGAACATTCAAAGCTAAATAATTTATAAGATTAAAATACCTAATTAATAGGTTTAAACTTTAATTTACAATAGAAGGCGCTCACTTTCTCTAAAATGAATTTTCGCTCTACCCCCTCTAATCCTAAAAACCATATAGCTAAGGATACTATAAATAAAGAAGTCAAGCTTTCAGCTACTAAGTATATAAAAGTATCTCCCATTTCACTATCTATATACATCATAACTAAGGTACTAAATAATGAAACAACTAAAACTCTCAAGACTACAACTTTAAAATAAGCTTTCAATGATAGGTGAATCATCTTCCTTAGAAAGAATAAGCGAGATAAAAGTGCTATAAGAGATATAACAATGGTTGTAACTATTGCCATTTCAGGCTGAGCTCCCAAAGTAAATAACATATAAGCTAACGGTAAGTTTAACAATAATATACCTCCTGTAACTATTTGATAATTTTTTATATTACCATTAGCTTGTGCACCTGCAATTAAGGTTCCTGACAAGCTTATTATCAACGAGTCTATTAACGACAACTGACACAATATAATTACTTTTTCTGGAGTTTGTCCTAACCAAAGAGTTATTATCTGCTCTGTTTGTAGCAAAATAGGAAGCGTAAGTAGTAACAATAAGAAAAACGAATATTTTGAACCTCTTAAGACTAAAGAATGCATATATTCATGCTCACCTGAGGCATAAGATTTTGTTATTAGAGGGTTCATAGACATCTGTAAGTTAGCTGAAAATGCTCTCGTAGCCATATTCACTTGACTTGCAATAGCTCGTGATGCGTTAATTGCTGGACCAAAAAATATATTTAATAATATATTTAATCCTTGATTCATCAGCACCACCGCAACGTTGCCTATTAGGTTCCATCCAGTAAAACCTAGCAACTGTTGGAGTAATCGTTTATCCCATAAAAAAGAGTATTCAGTGTAGTTCACTTTATACTTGCAGTATGAATAATATAAAAACCAAATAAGTGCAGATGAGCAAGCGACTAGTGAAGAGTAGATTATTAAGTTATCACCAAACTTAAAATACAAAACTGATGCGGCAATTAGTTTTAAAAGCACCTCTAAAATACTTATATATGCAAATGCATTCATTTTTTCATTCGAAAGAATGGATGCCATGTAAGGTATACCCATAATTGAAAAACCAAATGAAATTAGGGCGCATTGATAGGCCCAATTTGCTGCATAAATACGTTCTGGTGGAATATTGAGTTTATTATTTAAGAACCATAAACCTACAGTTTCAATGATAACAACAATTAATATAAAAATGGCTGCATGAATATTCATGCTCATTTTGAAGATGTGACTAATCTTATCACCTGAATTACCTTGTTCGTATGATAAAAACCGTTGCGTAGATGATGACATAGCACCATTCATAAAAGACATCATAGTCACTACACCAGCGACTACATTATATATCCCATAATCCTCAATACCAAGCAAAGAAAGCACTAAACGTGATGTATAGAGCGTCACACCTAAGACTAAGACTAACCTAATATACAGGAAAAATGTATTTTTTATAATTCTGCTGGTTTTCTCATTTTGTTGCATTCAAGTAAATCCCATTTTGACTGAATATGCATTGAAACTTCGCATTAACTTTGAACTAAAAGTCATATAGGAAAGTCTTATAAAATCACATTTAAATTTAATTTAACGTACATTAGCTAAAGGGTAAAAAACCTAATCCATCCAACAAAATGATATAAAATACTTTTTCATTACCATATTGTTCAGCACAGAATACTTTTATTAAACCACTAGCGCCAATCCGAAAAAAGGTACAGATATATTACCTGTTTTAAAGCAACCTTATAATTAATACAAACTTAAAACCTAATTCGACCGCTAAAAGGTTTCGTTACTAATCGATTAACCCAAAAGTTCATATAAATCTATAATATTTATAAGATCGCGCAGTATAAAACTCCTATAAAATCTAAATTAATTCTATAAAATAATTTATTTTTCAGATTTATATTCGTAATTGTAGTAACCATAATAACCATATGCATTGCTGGCTTTTTTATGTACCCCGTTAAATACTACGCCTTTAACATCAATACCATTTTGCTCAAAGCGGTTACGGGTAAGCTCTATTTCGCGTGCATGGTTTTGGCCAAAACGTGTTACAAGTAATGTTGTACCTGTGTGGGCACTGACTATAGCTGGGTCTGTTACCGCTAAAATAGGCGGTGTATCAATTATTACAATGTCGTACTTGCTTTTAATTTCTTCGACTAGCTTACTAAAGTTAATGTGCATTAGTAACTCAGAGGGGTTTGGTGGTATTTGACCGCGGGTAATTACGTCGAGGTCTTGCACTTGCGAGTGTTTAGTTACTTGCTCTAAGTTTAAACGGCCCGATAAGTAATCACTTAAGCCATCGTCCCATTGCATACCAAATTGGGTTTGCAAATAACCTTTACGCATGTCAGCATCGATAATCAGTACCTTTTTACCACTTTGCGCCAGTACTGTTGCAAGGTTAACCGATATAAACGACTTACCTACACCTGGGCTTGGGCCCGAAACAGCAATCAGGTTGTTTTTAGACTCCATCATCGCAAAGTGTAAGCTGGTGCGTAAGCTACGTAATGCCTCTATCGAAAGGTCGGCTGGGTTATCAACCGCTAGTATGGTTTTAGGTTTATTACGGCCTTTTTTAGCTTTGCTAAAACCGGTAAGTTTATCTTGATAATCAGAGTACGGTACGCTTGCATACACCGGCAGGCCAAGTGCCTCAATTTCGTTAGGGTCTTCGACCCCTTTATGTATCGCTTTTTGTATTAATACAATCGCTACAGCGAGCATACCGCCCAGCATGGTTGCCATAACTGCTATAAGTGCTTTTTTAGGTTTAACTGGTTTTGAGGTATTAACCTCGGCGTAGTCAATTATACGTACATTACCTACCGTGCCTGCACGCACAATATCGAGCTCTTGCGTTTTACTTAACAGCAATGTGTAAATTTGGTTGCTTACTTCTACATCGCGTTTTAAACGTAATAGCTCTTGCTGTGTTTCGGGTAAGTTGCCTACCTCGCCCACTAGGTTTTGCTTTTGTTTTTCGACTGCTTCTATTTGTTCAAGCACCCCTTGGTACGTTGGGTGGCTCTCTTTAAATTTACGACTAAGCTCTAGGCGCTTTAGCTCTAGCTCTTGTAACTTGGTTTCAAGCTCTACCACTTGCTCTAATACGCCTTGTGTCTCTAAAGTAATATTGATTGATTGGCGCTTAATTTGGTAGTCGTTAAAACGTTGCTCCGCGTATTCAAGTTGCTTTTTAACCTCGGGTAACTGTACCTCTAAAAACTCGAGTGACTTTTGCGCCTCGGCGCTATTGCGCTCTACATTTCGGCGTACATAAATTGCGGCTACTTTATCAAGCACTTTTTCAGCATAATTCGCGCTTTCACTTTGTAAGCTTAAATCAATAATGCCTGAGTCTTTGCCTTTTTCGCTCGCACCTATTGCAGCTTGTAAATCTAAAATAGTATTTAAACGATCTTTACGTAAAAGTGTAAACTCGGTGCCAGGGCGAGCAATTAAACTGCGAATTGTTACGTTAAACTTGCCATTTGTTAGCTCTTCGCCCACTTTACCTTTTAAAATAACATCGCCGTCGCCATTTAAAAGCGTAAATTGTTTATTATTGCCAGCGCCTTCACCAGCAACTAAGGTAAAACCAGTACCAATTGCTGAACGGGGTACGTCAAACCTAAATACGTTTATGCTCTCGCCACCCCAGGCATAACTAGTTGCGCCAAAACTTGGCTCAGCTACCTCACCAGCTTGCATAGGTGTAAATTTACGAAATGCTCTATTACCAATCACTGGGAATAATTTAGGTTCTGCCACTATATCAAGTTTTAACGTGTCGACAGCTTCGCCAATAACAGAGCGCGATTTTAGTAACTCAATTTCGGTTACTGCAGCTGAGGTACTTTCGAACATACCGGCCATGTCATCAAAGCCTGGTACCGATGCACCACCGTCTTCAACTTGTATCATGGCCGTTGCTTGGTATACCGGAGTAGAAAAAACCGCGTAAAACACACCCACAGCCATAAAGGCTGCCGTAATTGCCGCTATAAAATATTTGCGGTCAATTAACGCGCCTAGTAATGCCATTAAATCGATTTCTTGGCTTGCTTGTTCTTGTTGGGTTCTATTTTGTTTATTTGCTGCTAATGCAGTGGGCTGAGCATTCATGTACTAGCCTTTCCTTATAAATACTTTTGCCAAGCGCTACACGCGCTATCGATTAATTCGTAAACATGCTTAAAAGCCTCTTGGCTTTGACGGTAAGGATCGGGTATTTCTTTATCGCCTACCCACTTACCAAGCAAAAATGTTTTACCGCGTGCCTGCGGGTAACGCGCGCACAAGTCATTTATGTGGCGCTGCTCCATCACGAGTATTACGCTATTATTCGCAACAAGGTTTGAGGTAATCTGCCTACCTTGATGCGCGCTCATATCAATATTATTCTCGTTTGCAATTAACTGAGCTTGGGCATCAGCTGGTTTTCCTTCAAGGGCAGTTAACCCCGCCGACGATACAGTTACATTTTTGCCTTGCAGTTTGCTTTTTAATACATATTCGGCGGTTGGACTACGACATATATTGCCAGCACACACAACTAATACAGAATCAAACATACCATTTAACCCTTAGTTTGTGTTTGCTACGTCGTTTATTGCATCTACTGTGCTAACAGAAGGCAGTAGTAAGCTTATTACACGGTTCCAGCGCGCAAGCGGTGCACTTGTTACATACACAATGTCGTGAGGTTGTAACTTAAACTGCTCGGCCAACACTAAAGCCGCCACATTTTTAGCATGTAGCTGATATACATCGGCAATTACACCATCAGTTTCTAAATTGCGTTTACGGAGTACAAAAACACCGTTAGCATCTGCCGTATTTTCGTTTAAACCACCCGCATCACTTAATGCTTGGGCTAAATTTAAACCATAACGATTAACACCCACTGTACCAGCGCGCTTAACATCGCCTAATACAAACACTTTTTGCATATCGTTACGGTTTACGTGGACAATATCGCCATGTTTTAACAAACGATTTTGTGAAATATCACCTTTAGCGTAAAAGTCATCTAATTTAATAACTTCGGTTTTATCACCGCGTGTAAATGTCACTGTTCGCCAATCGGCAGATTCAGTTAAACCACCCGCTTGGTTTAATGCATCAATTAATGTAAGTGGAATTTCGGTTACTGGTAGTACGCCTGGTTTATTTACCTCGCCCGTGACATAGGCTTTTTGGCTCCTAAAACCAACTATTTTAATATCGACCTGTGGGTCTTCGATAACGCGGCTTAAGCGCTTAACAAGCTCTGCATGAACTTCTTGTACTGTTCTGCCAGCCGCTTGAATATTTGGTGCATATGCATATGTAATTGTGCCATCGGCTTGAACACGAAAGCCATCAAATTCGGCAGTACGCTGAACAGCCGCTGGTATTGTAAGCTCTGGGTGATCCCATACACCTATCGTTAGTACATCACCAACGCCTAATCGGTATTGGTAGTCAGAGGTATCAACACCGTCTAAGCTTGTTGGTCTAGTATGTGTAACTTGAGATTGTTTTTGCTGATTAATTAAAGAAGAGTCGATGATTTGAATATTGACTTTATCGAGCTCCTTCTCAAGGTTATCTGCTTTTTCACCCGATTCGATTCCTTCAAAATGGCTACCGGGGATGATTGTACAGCCTGTCATTGCTAGTAACGCAAATGACGTCACAATTGTTTTACAGCTAAGCGCCATTGTTATTTCCCAAATAATTATTCTAAAACGTCCAGTTTTAATAAAACCACAACTGTTAATTTTTTTGCAGCCTAATTAAAGCATGGCAACCATCTGTTCGCAAGACTGAGTGTTGAGTAAACGCTCACTTGTGACAGTTTTTTGCAAAATAGTTAATGAATGCATCGAGGTTCTTAATACCGATTGTATTTTGCTTTATGTTTAGTGTTTTCGCGCGAAATAAACTTTATGCCTACAAAAGACACACACTACACACGTGGGAGGCGTTTTAACGCCGAAATAGCAAACCTGTTCAGCAATATCAAACAACCTTCACGGTATAGCTCGCATCTCGCTTTTCGTAACTCGCAGCTTATAACCCTTTCACGACTAAAGCCCTTCCTACAAGTGACACAAATCACACACGTGGGAGGTGTTTTAACACCGAAAGAGCGAACCTTTTCAGCGACATTAAACAACCAGCTCAATTTAGCTCGTATCTCGCTTCTCGTAACTCGTTACTTATAATCCCTTTCACAGCTAAAGCAGTTCCTACATGCGATATTCATACACCGTAGGCGGTGTTTAACGCCGAATTACATTTGGTTCTTTCGCGCGAAATAAATTTCACGCCTACAAAAGACACGCACCATACACGTGGGAGGTGTTTTAACACCGAAAGAGCAAACCTTTTCAGCGACATTAAACAACCAGCTCAATTTAGCTCGTATCTCGCTTTTCGTAACTCGTTACTTATAATCCCTTCACAGCTGAAGCAGTTCCTACAAGTGATATTCATACACCGTAGGGGTGTTAACGCCGAACCACATTTGGCGTTTTCGCGCGAAATAAATTTCACGCCTACATTAACCGCACCCTGTACTTTGTAGCTTACGCTTTGTTCACAGCTAAAGCAGTTCCTACATGCGATATTCATACACCGTAGGGGGTGTTTAACGCCGAATTACATTTGGTGTTTTCGCGCGAAATAAATTTCACGCCGACAAAAGCCCGCACTACACACGTGGGAGGTGTTTTAACACCGAAAGAGCAAACCTTTTCAGCGGTATTAAACAACCAGCTCAATTTAGCTCGTATCTCGCTTCTCGTAACTCGTTACTTATAATCCCTTTCACAGCTAAAGCAGTTCCTACATGCGATATTCATACACCGTAGGCGGTGTTTAACGCCGAATTACATTTAGTGTTTTCGCGCGAAATAAATAAGCTCGCATATCGTACTTCGTGGCTCGAAGCTGTTACAAGTCCTTCGGACACGCTTCCGTTCCAGTTCGTCGCAGAGCTCCTCTCGCTCACGCTTGAAAGCAAAACTTTTTGCTTGTCTAGTCCTTCGGACACGCTTCCGCCCCTAGGTTGCAGTTCCTACGTACTGATTTTATTGTTATTTTTTGTTTTTTACGCGTTGAAGCATAATACCTACATCGTAGGAGGCGTTTTAACGCCGAACATTTTACCCTATTCACGGCTAAAGCCGTTCCTACGTTAATGTCGTGTTGAATCACGACTTATAAATTTTTTTCACGTCACGCAAGTATGATACTTGCGGCCGGTCCTACAAGATTACTCGTAGAACTTATAAACTAATTTCTTTGTTTTCTACACTTACGGTGACTTGTTTGTTCAATAAATTAACTAACAAAATACTGCGCATGTCGCCATCGGGCTCTTGGTATATGGCTTGAACATTTTTAAACGACTCGGTATTTAAATAAACCACATCACCCGTTTTAGGTAAGTCTGATTTTACTTCGCACGCTGTTTCAAAAGAACGGAGTTGAGAAATTAGCTGTTCAGGAACAATTTGAAACTTAGTGCCATAAGCTACAAAGCCACTCACACCCCGTGTATTTTTTACAGCAGAAAAATTACAATTTTGTGTGTTTAACTTAATAAATAAATAATTTGGAAAAAGAGGAGATGTTTTAATAGAACGGCGTCCTTTTACGATTCGCTCTATTTTATGTTCGGGAAAGAACACCTCAAAACCTTGGTTTTGTAGGTTTGTTTGAGCTCTTAGCTCTTGTTTTGCTTTGCAAAAAAGTAAGTACCAACTTTCCATAGTCACACCTAGAATGCTCATTTTCCTTAAATCCAATCCAAAAGGATTGCTTTTATGAGTCGGCGATTATACGCATAGAGTTCTGGCGTGTCTATTATAAAATTTCATGCTTTTTCTGTCATTAATCTAATCATTTCCGAAGAGATCTCGTGTATATATTTTTTCTGCAACATCTTGCAACTCTTCAACCATACGATTTGCAATAATTACATCGGCTTTTACTTTAAGCTCATTAAGATCTTGTGTCACTTTAGAATTAAAAAAAGTACTTTCTTGTAGCTCAGGCTCAAACACAATTACCTCTATCCCTTTGGCCTTAATGCGCTTCATTACCCCCTGAATAGCAGATGCTCTGAAGTTGTCTGAACCGGTTTTCATAATAAGCCGATAAATACCCACGACTTTAGGGTTTTTAGCAATAATAGACTCTGCTATGAAGTCTTTACGTGTTGAGTTTGCATCAACAATCGCACGAATCATGTTATTAGGTACGTTTTGGTAATTAGCTAATAATTGTTTGGTGTCTTTGGGTAAACAATAGCCACCATACCCGAAAGAGGGGTTGTTATAGTGCTTACCAATGCGCGGGTCTAACCCTACACCTTGAATAATTTGTTTAGAATTTAAACCATGGCTTTCAGCATAACTGTCAAGCTCATTAAAATAAGCCACACGCATAGCAAGGTAAGTGTTTGAAAATAACTTAATCGCTTCGGCTTCGGTTGAGTCAGTAAACAAAATATCAATATTTTCTTTAATGGCCCCTTGAGCTAACAAGTTGGCAAATACCTCGGCACGCTCTGAGCGCTCACCAACAATAATACGCGATGGGTGCAAATTATCGTAAAGCGCTTTGCCTTCACGTAAAAATTCTGGCGAGAAAATGATGTTATCGGTTTTGAACTTTTGTTTTATGCTTTCGGTAAAGCCAACTGGTACTGTCGACTTTATTACCATTACTGCACTTGAGTTTATAGTTAATACATCGGCAATAACTGCTTCAACTGATTTTGTATTGAAATAGTTAGTATCGGGGTCGTAATCGGTAGGGGTTGCAATAATTATAAAATCTGCATTTCGATACGCTAATTGTTTATCTGTTGTCGCTGTAAAGTTGAGTTGCTTATTATTTAAAAAGTCTTCAATTTCTGAGTCTGATATTGGTGACTTACCCGCATTAAGCTTTGCCACTTTTTCTTCAACAATATCTAAAGCTATTACATTATTGTGCTGGGCCAACAACATGGCATTTGATAAACCTACGTAGCCAGTTCCTGCAATTGTAATTTTCATTTCGTACTCTCAAATAAACCAATTTAACACTGTAACTTTATTTACAGTATTTACTAAACCCTTTAAGTGCATAAATACTAAATGTAAAAATAGCTCGAAAAACGCCTAGCCCTACTACATCTCTATAAAAGCGCCATTGGTATGAAAGGATTTTAAACTTATTAGTACTCATACCTACCCCTACTCGATAATATGCTAAGGGCTCAGACAAACAAAAAGCTTTTGGTACGTCCTTTAGAATATCTAACCATAAACCCATATCTTGTCTCTTTCGGATTAAAGGCATGTACCTCTTCCCAAGTTGTTCAGCATCATACATGGCAGTCAAACAACCAATAACGTTACTATACATTAATTTATTGTATGTCGTACTTTCAGGAGGGGTGACAACGGCAAGCAGCTTGCCGTCAGATAACTTTCGATAACTTGTGTATGTAAATGCATGATTATTTGCTAAAGCAAATGACACTTGTTTTTCTAACTTTTCAGGCACCCACAGATCATCAGCATCTAGAAATGCGATATATTTACCGCTCGCATTTTCTATAGAATTATTTCTGGCTGCACCCGCACCTTTATTTTGCTCTTGAATAAATAGCTTTATACGCGAGTCTTTTGCCACATAGTGTTTGGCGATAGCAAGCGTATTATCCGATGATCTATCATCTGTTATTAAGAGCTCCCAATTATCATAAGTTTGAGCTATTACAGAATTGATACTCTCAGCTAAATATTTTTCTGCGTTGTATGTCGGCATAATAACCGAAACTAATGGCTTCATTTACCTACCTAAACCGAACAAAACAACTTTAATCGTTTTTAAGAAAATTTTCATATCTAGCAAAGCACTGTGATGCTTAATATAGTGAATATCATATTTGTGCTTCCAAATTGCATCTTCTAACGAAGCACCATACGGGTAACTAACCTGAGCTAGTCCTGTTAAACCGGGCTTTACAGCATGTCGAAAACGGTAATACTGGATCTCTTTTTCAAGCTTTTTAATAAACACTTCTCGCTCAGGGCGCGGCCCTACCATCGACATATCTCCCCTGAGAACATTGAACAACTGAGGTAATTCGTCGATTCTAGTCTTTCTTATAAATGCACCCACTTTTGTAACACGAGAATCATTTTTACTTGCCCACTGAGCACCAGCAGCCTCTGCATCAACCCGCATAGAACGAAATTTAACCACCTTAAATTCTATATTATATTGGCCTGTTCGAGACTGTTTATATAATACAGGCCCTTTTGACTCTAACTTTATTAAAATTGCAGTAATAAAGATAATTGGGAATGTAAAAAAAAGTAATAATAAAGCAGATGAAATATCAATAAATCGTTTTGCTTTTTGGGTACGTTTTGTCGACAGAATAGAAAAAGCTTTTTGATGTAAAAAGTAACTACTTTTCAATAATGAAACTTCGGTATAGCCAAACCGTTCATCAAGGTAACTTACTAATGGTTCTACCCAAGCACCCAGCTCTGTCGCTGTTACCAAAAACTCCCGCTGATTGTCGGATAGGTGGATATTTTCATAATGGGTGATTATTTTTTCGTCTAAGTTAATTAATGAATAATCATTAAAATGAACGTCAATATCATAATTTGATAAAACAGAGCTTATTACATCAACTTGTGAATCTGGACAATATACGTATATTTCTCTCGTGTTATAAGCATATTTAGGAGCCTTAAAAGGCTTTCCATGTTTTAAATTTTTAATCATTAATAATATTCTATTTGGCAAACTAGAAGAGAAAAATGTCAAAATCATTAAGTAAGTAACTCCATGTGCTATAGTCATTAGTAATAGCTATAGTTAGCCTCAGTCATTGACGATTCTCTAATGAAAAAGGTTACATCAATACACTCAATAAGTGAGTAACAATTACCTATTTAATAAAATTGAAACAAAATCTATTTAGTATTTATATGTAACTATCTTATTAAGTAAAAAAATCATCGTTAAACATCAAAACATATCCTTGTTTAAAAAACTGTCACTAAACGTTAATAAAACGTCACTTAATGTTAAAAACTTTAAAGAAGTTCGAATACATTGGAATGGGTATTATACATCAAACTGTAATGTTTAAAAGAAGGGTAATTTCGTACTTTACCCTTATTTTTTTGAAGAACCAGCTAATACAATTACTAATCAATAGAGCAAATACAAGATGAATAAAGTCGCTTTCTACTTTAGCTGAAAAAAACCTTTAAGCGATACAACTAGACATGAAAAAAATTGAAGAACTTTTATTTCTTTTTTCAATAGTTTTTTAATATAAAAAGCGAACAAGATGACCAATCCCCACCAACCAAAAACTCTTTTAAAAATAGCGCCTTTAGATAAGTTTGTAAGTGAGTTACTGAAGTCTCCTCCTGAAGTAAGCTCCCGATGAATAGAGGTTGTGATCGGTAAGTACTTCCCTTTTCCGCCCCTGGATAATATGTCGGCCAGGAAAATATTCTCTTCTCCTGATTTATACTTTGCACCTAAGCCAAAACGAGTATCAAAGCAAATTCCCATATCCAAAACATTTGGCTTTTTGAGCATTATTTCTATCGAACTTACTTTCATAATACTCAAGGTAGTGTGTCTAAAAGATAATTTTGAATACCTTTTTCGCTCATCGGTCTCATTTATTGCATACTTTGTCGTAATGAAGTCATCGTCGCTGGCTTCTAGTAAAGAAAAAGCTTCAATAGCACCATCCGGAACTACTTCAATATCATCATCTGCAATCCAAATTAAGTCGGCACTCGAAGACAAAACACCTAACATCCGGCTTTTTGCTAAACCTTTTTCAGTGGAGTAAATAATATCATATGCTGTCGTATATTCATTAGGGAATGGTTGTTCAGCGATTTCAAACAACTGGCAGACGATAGTCGATCTAATTCCTGTCGAAGTATAACATCGCTCAGCAAGTATCTTGGTCTGACTTAAATTACTAAAAACGGTAGATATTACTAACTCTCTTTTCATAATACTCATCATGGTTTATTTCTCTAAGCAATATAAAAAGCCTAGTTTAATTGAGGGGTCACTTTTTTATCTTTAAAAAGTAAGTACGATAGGCCAATAAAGAACCACATTACTACAATAAATAAGGCACTAGTTGTGAAGAAAACGAGAGTCATGGTTAAGAGTGGCAACCTATATTTCTTTGTGTATAAAAAATAGATAAAAGGTATCATGAAAATTGCACCTCCTATCAAGCCTGTGGATACAAACGCCTCTATAAAACCATTCTGAGTAGAAATCACAGAAAAGCTTTGCGTTACATCATAATAGTAAATGCCTTCAATACTATTGCCTATACCTGTTCCACTAATGTTGTTTTCAAGCACCATTCTAAGCTTTGTAAAAGAGTCGAAAATTCGTGTGTTTGATGAGCCATCAGTCCCGCTAAAAATACCTACTAATCGCCCTATAAAAGCTGAATCGGGGTTTAGTAATACGAACGTAGGCAATGCGACAGATACAAGAATAGTCCCTTGAAGTTTTGCCCGAGCACTACCGCTTAGAACTTTGTATGCTAATAACATTATGATTGATGCAATGCCAGCTATCGAGTACGTAAAAAATAACGCTGACAATATTAACAACCATTTTTTCTTTGAAATAATCGTTACTTTATTAACTATTTCAAAAGAAATGATCAAACCGATACACGCAATCATAAACCAGGAGTACCAGGAAGGCTCTTCAAAAACCCCACCAAATCTCGTGTAAAAAGTATAATCATAAACATTTAACCACTCTTTCCTCGTGGACTGATCTCCATGTGGAACTAAGTTTAAAAAAGGGGCTTTGTTTAAATAAAAAAGAACAACAAATAAAAGCTGAACAAGGCTGTGAAAAGTAACAACAGAAAATAAAGCATCAACAGCCTGATAACGTTCATTTTTATTTTTAAGCCAAAGTGGCAGGCATAGCAATAAAGCCATCGAAACTAAAATACGTAGTGCAGTCCCTAGAAACCCGGTAACAGTAAAGTAATCCTCATACATTAAACTAAGAGAAGAAAGTAAAGATACCAACACCCAAACTAAAAAAACCACATTAAAATCATTTATCACTACGCTTCTAAATTTTAATAGTGATATAAATATAAACAACATTGCTCCAAAATCAGCCACCGAAAGAGGCCCTACAAGTCTTAGCGTATAAAGCGAGAGTAGCAACGTTAGAATAGAGAATATTGGCTTAGTTTGTATGAGCATATGTAGTCTTAGTTAAGCTCATCTAAAGCTTTTAGCTGCATTGTTTAGCATTCTAAAAATTGGTAAGCAATGTTGAAAAGCAACTAATATTTGTTTTCTTCTTGATTTATGTGGAATCGATTTTGCGTACTCAATAAAGTGTATAGCCAGCGAATACCTTTTCTGTGAAATGGCTTTTAATGCATTAGCAACATAAAGATTTAATATCGCCATTTGAAAATCATCATTATATTGGCTGTCTTCAGCAAGAGAATTATAGCAAGAGACTAGTTTTGCAACTTGCGACTTAACTTTACTTTCGGGAACCTCTCTTTGAGCTGAACTCCATGATCCAACTGCATCAACTCGATACACTACTGTTATATCAGGGAGGAATAAAGCACCAAATGGTTTTGCGCCATTGATCTGAATAAAAATATCGCCTACAGGAGCACTTTCAAACCAATCTGGTAGGCTCTCCATTACTTCTCGTTGCATAAAAATGCTAGCTGTAGGAATAATAGCTCCCCCACCTTTTATGATGTCACTATACGGAATAACTTTTTCTTGATCGCTGTAGTTCGCTGTTTTTTTTATCTTTTCGTTAGGTGCCAGAGTGTATGCAGACGTAAAACAGAACTTTAACTCTGGATGATTTTTTAAACCGAGTAATTGTTTTTGTATTTTTAGTTCATCTACCCAAAAATCATCACCTTCACACAAAGCAATGTACTCACCACAACTTTCTCTAAGAGCAATATTCTCTACTTTTACATTTCCTTTAGAATATTGGTTCTCTGTTTGATAAATGACCTTTATGATACTGGGATAGTTTTGCTCATACTGTTTTAATATTTCACAGGTTTTATCAGTAGATGCATCATCATGAATAATTACCTCAAATGCAAAATCAGTCTTTTGTGCAAGGAATGATTCTATCGCGTCTGCAATATAACCTTCTTGATTAAAGCATGTACAAATAATACTTACATACGTTTTATCGGTATGTTTCCAAAAGGATTTAATGTCTGCTTCAGTTGGGATTGCGGCTAACTTTTTAAACATGTTAAACCTTGAACCATATCTACTGAAAAGCAAGGAATATTACACTCTTGCAGTACATCTAACCTTTCTCTGAATGAGTCATCGATAAAAATTGCGTTAGGTTCAGTAATAAATTGAGACTTAGGTGTTCCATCGGTAATATGAATAACTTTATCAAACAGCTGAGAAAGCTTCATATTTTTCAATGTTTGCTGAAGATCATGCGCATGTCGAGAAATTAAAATGACTTCAACATTTTTATTTATGCATTGGTAAATAAACTGCACTAGTTTATCGTTGACTTTATCACCAAAAATTAAGCAGTCATCAAAGTCAGTATAAAGAACATCAAAATTCAAATTTATATCAAACTGGTATGCTAAATTTCTGTATAGTTTTATTTCTAGGTTGTTATCTAAAGCTTTTACTGGCACTCCATTTGAAATAAACAACGACATTTCAGCAAAATTAACACCATTCATACGACTCGTAATCATTGATCCTGCGATTCGAGTTGCAACTTCGAGTAAACAAAGTTCACCATCTATGTCTTCTTTTACCTGAAAGAACCAAGCTCCTTGAAGTTTTAATGTGGCATTTATCTTTTCTGCAAATGCATAAAATAAATGGTTCTCAGTTACCAGTTCTGTTTCGGTTGCAATACCATTTCTCATAGCATTTCGTTTTCTTGCTCGAGCATATTGAAGTTGATTATTAGCATCACTAATACAATCAACAGTGTATTCTTCGCCCGGTAAGTACTCGCAAAGGATATCATCTTCTGTAACTGCGTTAAGTTGTTCAGCTTCAGTTATAAGCTTTGTGCCAACACTACCTTGCCCAATATTTGGTTTAACGAAAACAGGGAATGTGTCTACCTCAAACTTAGAATTATACGTTTTAGGAACTTTAACCACCTTTTCAAGTGCTTTATAAGTTAAAGACTTTGAACGACATACTTTATTTGTTTCGTAGCTTGAAGTAATAACCTTTACACCTAGTGATTCAGCAAACTCACTCAGCTTTAAAGATGCAGAATCGTGTGCAGGAAAGATATGAGTAATTTTCTTATCTTTAATTATATTGCTAATTTCATTAATGAAGCCTGGCTCATCAATGAATGGAATACCAATAATTTGACGATCACGAGGGATCTCAGTAAAACAATCAATACCATTAGCACCATAAAGCTCTACACCTTTGACA
Organism: Pseudoalteromonas sp. bablab_jr011; assembly: GCF_016464045.1. NCBI lineage: Bacteria > Pseudomonadati > Pseudomonadota > Gammaproteobacteria > Alteromonadales > Pseudoalteromonadaceae > Pseudoalteromonas > Pseudoalteromonas sp. bablab_jr011. The sequence continues at coordinate 27,434 of NZ_JACDWU010000181.1, forward strand.
ACAGATAAAGAGCGGACTATTTCCTGCGCTACTTCAGTACCACTAGGTACAACTAATACCCTATTCATCGCCAAAAAGTTTCCTCATAATGTATCGCTTTATTTATTTCCTCTTGTGTTGGCAACTTCTGCCAATCACCATAACGGCTTTCTAAAAACGCCTCAGGTTCTGCGGGTGCTCTAAATTGAAACTCTTCAAAAGCTACTTTTTCTGTTTTTGAAAATAAAGTTGGCTGGTAAAAAATGCGACCAGCATCAGTGTAGTACTTACCTTCATTTGAGTTCGCGCGTAAGCTCAGCATTGTGAAACCAAGCTTTTTGATGAAGTTAGATTTCATAGCAAAAGATTTTCGAATTAACCAACTTGATAGTTTAGTAAAAAACTTATGAGTCTTGAGCTTAAACGCATTGTCTGGCATGCAATAAAATGGGTATATGTCTAAACACAGACCAATATCTTCTCTTTCCATTGTATGATTATAAACTTCCCAATCTGTTTCTTTAGACGTTGTTTTCGTTGATTTATCAGAAACTCTTAGTACCCAGTCATAATAATCATCAGTTGCAAGTGATAAGAAGTGATATTTAGATATTTTGCTTAAAACTTGGATTGTTTTTTTCTGATAAGTAGCTGGAATGGCTATATCAAAGTCATCATCCCAAGGAATAAAACCAGAGTGACGTACAGCGCCGAGCAATGTTCCATATGTCAAGATATAAGGTATCTTGTGCTCATCCAGTATTTTAGTAATGTCGATAGCCATTGTTAGTAACTGCTTACGGATATCTTCACTGGTTAATTTAGAGTCCATTTGTTACTCGCTGTAGTTAAGTTTTTTAATAATTTCAATTGCATCATTGAGACTTTTTTGAACTTTATCCAAGTCATTCTTCTTGAGTTCAGCTATCAATGTTTTTATCTCAGAGGTCGAGATACTTTTGGTTCTTGGTAAATAAACAACGTCACATAATGATTTGAGAGAATCAAATCGTCCCTCCCAATCATCACCCATAGCAAAAACATCAACATTATACTTTTTAATGTCAGCTGCTTTTTGCTCCCATGTATGCTCAGGAATAACCAAATCTACAAATTTACATGATGAAAGTATTTCCGCTCTTTCTTCATAAGAAAAAAACGAGCTTTTACCTTTGCCTTTATTAAATTCATCTGACGAAAGGCCTACAATTAACTTATCACCTAGCTTAGATAACCTTTCTAGCAGCCTTACATGCCCGACATGGAACAGATCAAATGTTCCATAAGTTAATATGACTTTCACTTTTCTCCTCCACGACTTTTCAAAATCGCATCAATAACTCTTTGCTGCTCTTCAAACGCAAGTTCAGCATGAATAGGTAAACATAACACCCTATTAGAGATGTCTTTTGCTACTGGCGTTTCTGAAAACTCGCTTTTATATATTTCAAATTCAGTCACTATTGGATAAAAGTAGCGTCTTGCAAAGATCTGATTTTCTTCCAACTTGAGCGCTAATTTATCACGGTCTATTCCGAACTCCGCTTCATCGATAATTATTGGGAAATATGAGTGATTCAGAACGACTTCATTTTTAGCTTGCAATGTCGATATACCAGCTACATCAGAAAAGCATTGTTCATAAAGAGCTGCAATTTCAGAACGGCGTTCAATAGCTGCACTTACCTTTGTTAGCGAAACTAATCCAAATGCTGCTTGGATTTCATTTAATTTTGCATTCATTCCACATGCTTTAATGACTTCTTCAGACTCAAAGCCAAAGTTTTTCAGTCTATCTAACTTATCTTTTTCTTCTCGGGTCTTACAAATTACAGCCCCACCCTCTATTGTTGAATAGGTTTTCGTCGCATGAAAACTCAAAATAGATAGGTCACCATAGTTTAAAATTGACTGTCCATTTTCTTTCACCCCGAATGCATGAGCGGCATCATAAACAACTTTAAGATTATGCCTTTTTGCGATAGCAGTAATCGCTTCATTATCACAAGGCGTGCCGTATACATGGACAGGTAAAATTGCACAGGTGTTATTTGTTATTGCAGCTTCAATACATTTTGGATCTAAATTCATCGTGTTCGGATCAATATCAACAAACACCGGTTTCAAATTATTCCATTTGATTGCATGAGCTGTGGCTGCAAAAGTATAAGGCGTTGTAATTACCTCTCCTTCTAAGTCAAGTGACTGAAGAGCAGTAATTAAAGCCAGCGTGCCATTTGAGAACAAGCTTATATATGGCACACCTAAATATTCGCAAAGTTCTTTTTCTAGTTGCTGGTGATATATACCGTTATTAGTTAGCCATTTGCGATCCCATATATCTTCTAAGTAAGGTATTACTTCTTTCAAGGGGGGAAGCAAAGGTGAAGTTACCGTGATTTTATCCATTTAAAGTTATACCTTTCTTCGTAAGATAATATTAAGGGTTTGTATGTACAAATCTCGCTGAAAAATTCGCGCTAATGCAATATATATAGCAGGCATAATCACTATCGAAAGAAACAGCTGTATGTAGCTATTTAATAGAAACACAGTAACAGCTCCGGTAACTAATAGGTAAGTTAATAACGCGCTCAATAAAACCATCAGCCAAATAGGTGCTAGCGCTGAAAGTTGGTCACGCGTTTTAAGTTTACTAAATTGCCCGGTGTAATATGAGTTAATAAAAAAAGCTATATAAGTATGTATAAGCATTCCTATGCAAATCGCTTTTATACCTAGCGGGATTGTTATAAATAACATTAAAACAATTAATGCTTTTTTTATAACTTCCAATTTTAAAAAAATATCTGAGCGCCCTTTAACCTGTAATAAATTCAAGTTAATTGCATGAATAGGGTATAACATAAAAGCACAGCATAAAATACTCAATAAGTCTGCAGCTTCTAACCACTCATCTCCCAATATAACTGCAACAAAAGGCTGGGCGATGATAGCTAATCCAATCATTAATGGAAAAATAACAAATGCAGACAAACGCAGTGTTAACTTATAGCTGTGTTCAAACTTATTAGTTTCACTTTGAATATTACTTAACATTGGGTAAGTAACTCTCTGAACTATTGTAGTGAAAGTCATAGCAGGGACACTTGCCAGCTGGTTTGCTTGAGTAAAAATACCCACTTGGGTTGGGTTAAATTGTTTACCTATTATCACCTGGTATATATTTTTAAACAGAGTATCGAGCAGTGCAGCCAACAATAACTTGTAACCAAAACCAAATAAATAATGAAAAGATTTCTTATTAAATAAACTTTTAGGCACCCAAGGGTGAAATACATTCAATAAAACCATCGTTAAAAAAGAGTTTATTAAAATTTGATATACCAATGCCCATACACCGTAACCAAGATAAGCTAAAGTAATTGATATAAAGCTACTAATAAATACTGCAGACAAAGAAGCTTTAGCCTGTGTTTTGAAGTCCATATTAATGGTCAATTTAGCTTTTTGAACAAGCGTGAAGCTATTAATAATAATAGATAAGCCCAAAACTTTAATTAATGCCTCAAGTTCAGGTTGTTCAAAAAAAGCCGCCATTTGGCGGGCACTAAGAAATAAAACTAAGTAACACAGTACAGCAACTAAAATATTAAATTGAAAAGCTGTTGAAAAATCAATTTCTGTGCGTTCTTTGAATCGAATTAAAGCTGAGCTGAAGCCACTATCAGATATAACCTGGCTTATTGCTATAAAGACGGTCAATATTCCAATTAAACCAAAAGCATCCGGTCCTAGAATACGAGCAAGAAACAACATAACTACCAGTTGAATAGCTTGAACTCCTAACCTTTCTAGAGCGCTCCACTTCAACCCATTTGCTGTCGTTTTCATATATCTTTTAGTAAGCCTGCTAGATATTGACCATAACCATTTTTAGAGAACAGCTCTGAACGTTTTTTTATGCAATCTGCAGATAACCACCCATTATTAAAAGCAATTTCTTCTAGGCAAGCTATTTTATAACCTTGACGCTTTTCAATTGTTTCAACAAAACTTGCTGCCTCTAAGAGACTTTCGTGAGTACCGGTATCTAGCCAAGCAAACCCTCGACCTAAAATTTCAACGTTGAGTTTATTTTTTTCTAGGTACATTTCATTTAACGTGGTTATTTCTAATTCACCACGGTGCGAAGGTTCGACTTTTTTTGCAGCATCAACGACTGAGTTATCATAAAAATATAACCCTGTAACTGCATAGTGAGATTTAGGTTTTTCTGGTTTTTCTTCTAAAGATATCGCTTTTTGTGTTTCGTCAAATTCAACAACACCAAACCGTTCTGGATCTTTTACTTGATAACCAAAAACAGTCGCGCCATGACCGTTTTTAGCATTTTCCACCGCATGTTTAAGCTTTGGAGAAAACGCTTGACCATAAAAAATATTATCGCCTAGCACTAAACACACATCATCGTTTCCAATAAATTTTTCGCCTAAAATAAAGGCTTGCGCTAATCCGTCTGGAGTAGGTTGTACTGCATAGCTTAATTTAATACCAAACTGCTCACCTGTTCCTAGTAAACGGTAAAATGAGTCTTTATCTTCTGGGGTGGTTATAAGTAAAATTTCACGTATTCCGGCAAGCATTAATACCGATAACGGATAATAAACCATTGGTTTATCATATATAGGCAATAACTGTTTAGATACCCCCATAGTGATCGGGTAGAGACGAGTACCAGATCCACCTGCTAAAACGATTCCTTTCATTATTAAATCTTTCCTTTTATCTGACCTAAACGTTCACGCTGGTATGAGCCATTTTGAACACTCTGACACCAAACCTGATTATCAAGATACCACTCAACTGTTTTTCTCAGGCCGGTTTCAAATGTCTCAGCTGGTTTCCATCCCAAATCAGAATAAATTTTCGAAGCGTCAATGGCATACCGCTTATCATGGCCTGGTCTATCGGCAACAAATATAATTTGTTCAGAATATTTTTTTTCTTTTGGAACAAGGTTATCTAATATTTCGCATATACTTTTAACGACTTCTAAATTTTTCTTTTCGTTGTGGCCGCCAATGTTATATGTCTCGCCAACTTGTCCCTTTGTGACAACTTCATACAAAGCACGGGCATGGTCTTCAACATATAACCAATCTCGAATTTGATTACCTTCCCCATAAACAGGTAAAGGCTTGCCTTCCAATGCATTTAAAATAACCAGTGGGATTAACTTTTCAGGAAAGTGGTAAGGACCATAGTTATTTGAACAGTTTGTTACTACAACAGGTATGCCGTATGTTCTCAACCAAGCTCTTACAAGATGATCACTAGACGCTTTTGATGCTGAATATGGGCTACTTGGTGCGTAAGACGTTTTCTCAGTAAATAAGGGAAGTGCTGCACTTAAATGCTCATCAAGCTCGTCTGGGTGAGGTAAATCACCATATACTTCATCTGTAGATATGTGGTGAAATTTAAAAGACTGTTTTTGCTTTTCATCAAGAGTTGATAAATATTCTCTTGTCACTTCAAGTAGAGTGTAAGTGCCAATTATATTTGTCTGTATAAAGTCAGATGGGCCCGTGATTGAACGATCAACGTGACTTTCTGCTGCCAAATGCATGACTGCATCTGGTTGATAAGTTTTAAAAATACGCAGCATTTCCTCTTGATTACAAATATCATGACACTCAAAAGAATAACGCTCGCTGTGTTCAATATCTTTCAAAGATTCCAAATTGCCTGCATAGGTTAATTTATCAACATTGATAACTGAATCAGATGTATTATTTATAATATGACGGACTAGTGCCGAACCAATAAAACCAGCACCGCCTGTAACTAATATGTTCACAAAAACCTCTAAGCTATAACTTTATCTTTGAAATTAAGATCTACGGCAATTATTTGATATATAAAAGCGTATTAAAACTAAAAAAACACCAATTACACCGGCAAAAAATGTACTCACAATAACAATTAAAGCACGTTTAGGTTTTAATTTTTCTTCAGGAACGAGAGCAGGATCTATCGTTTTAAAAACGTATTCCTCTCTAACATTTGCAAACATTATTGTTTTTGCTTGCTCTTCGATTAGCTTATATAAAACGACTCGAATATCAGCTACGTTTGTTTTTTCTATTTGTGCGGTTAGAAACTCTGTACTCTTCGTCGCTTCTATTACATCGCGCTTTTTCATAGTAAGGTTAATGTCTTCTATTAACCAATTTACCCATTGTTGTGCAACAAATGGAGAGAAGTGATCAACTGAAATTATTATCATCCCTGAATCAGGATCTTTTGTTGCGCTGACTATTTTTATAAACTCTTTATAAGCTTCCTGCGTTGATGGCTTTGGCTTAAATGGAAAATCAACTTTTCTTAACCACTTACCTTCACTTTGATCATAAATATTTTCATCGTATTTAACGGTATTATTGGTAGGATCCCAAGACTCAATCGCCATTAAGTCAGGCATAATATTGTGCTTTTCTATAAATTCAGAAATAAACTTTCGTGACTTAATAATAGCTAAGGCCAAATCTGTCTTATTAGATTCTGAACTGCCTAATTTAACACCAGCTAAACTAGCTAACCCACCAAACTGACCTGCTAGAGCACCAAGACCATCTGCTTGTTGTTGCTCTGCAGGCGCTAGCAATGCCTCTGAACGATAAATATTCGGCTGATAAATAGCATAAACAACTGATAAAGAAGATAGAATAAATGTAACCGCGATTATTAGCCACTTTCCATTCATTATCACCAAGAACAAATCATACAAATCTATTTCACCATCAACTCGATTGTGATTATCAGATTTTAAATTTTCTTTCATATTCATCTCAATTTTAATGACTGTATTAAACTAGTAACTTCAATCACAGTACTTATATACTACTGATAGCTGCTAATGCGACACCTAACTGATAAACGATTTGGGTTGCAGTACTCCAAAGAGTAAGGTTATCCATGTAGTCTGAATTCATCGGCACAACAATAGTGTCGCCAGCCTCTAATAGCTTAGAATCATTCACTGCAAACCAACTGCCTGTGCTTGGTATCATTACAGAACCATTTGCTTTAATGATATATATACGGTCATCTGCGGCACGCTCTTTTAAACCACCACTGAGGCTGATGTAGTCTTCAACGTCAATACCCGGTTTAAACAAGTGAGAAGTCGCGTAGTTTACTTCTCCAATAACACTTATGGAGTCACGTTTGCTTGGGACATAAAGCGTGTCACCATTTTGTAAAACTAGCTTTTGTTTGTTATCTGCAATAAGTGGTAAATCAATAACTAAGCGACCTACAGCTTCCACATTAGCTAAATCAAGTAAAAGCTTATTCATTTCATCATAAGAAAGACGCGTACTACTTACCGATTTTTCGAAACTTTTTGTGGCGATGTCACGGCGTAAGTCTTCTGCTAATTTGGCTAATTGTCGCTGCTCTTGCTGGCGAATCGATTCACGAGTAAAAATAGCTGCATCAGGCTCTGCAAAGTCAGAAAAACCACCGGCTCTTTCAAGCAGGTTAGTTAGAGTTTCTCCTCTTCGAATGGTGTATATACCAGGAAACTTCACTTCACCTTTTAGCTCAACTTTTACATTTTCTTGCCAATTAGGAATTGAGAAAATATTAATGCTATCTTTACTTCTAAGAAGTTTGTTTTCTGCTGTTTCACCAAGCATGGCCTGAGCTAGGTTAAACTTTATATGCTCAATCTTAGAACCATTGCCTGTAACAACACGTGTTATTTCAGCTTGCTCTGTATAAGCTGACTCAAGTAAGCCTCCGGCTGCAGCAATAAGTTCATTTACTTCACTGCCAACCGTTAACGGGTAAACGCCTGGATATGTTACATGACCATTAATTTCAACTAGCTGCATTGCTGTAGAAACAGAAGCTTGTAGCTTTAGTTTCGCGAGAATAGGCTTTAATAAGATGTACCGGCTAAATGGTGCATAGTCTTCAGGCTTTAGCTCTTGCTCTTCTTCTTTTACTTTTCTTTTAGAAAGTTCGGCAATGCTGAGCTCTTCTTCCTCTTTTTTAAAGGGGTCTTCTGGTTTTAAAACACCCACATATCTTTCAAATTCTTTCCTTTGATACTCATGCCATTGCTTAACCTTTATTTGCTGTTGCTGCTGTTCAACTGTAAGAGCCATATTTGCAAGTGCGGCTTCTTCAACTTCTTTTTCTTGATAACGGCTAAAAACAAAAAGTTTATCGTTTGCTTTTAGCTCTAAATCATGTTCTTTGGCTTTCACAATAGCTTGAGCAATATCAAATTGGAAAACCTCAATATCACCAGCAATGTTTATTTCACGTACCAGTAAGCCATAACCAAGATCGGCCTGTGGCAGCAGGTCGCCACGCACTGAAGTGAGAATATCTGAAATGCGTTTACCTTGGTGCCATTGGTAATGGCCAGGGCGCGCAACAGCACCTATTAAGCTAACACTATTCTGGTACTGTAAACTGATAGGATTAAACCGAATACGGTCGCCATCACGAGGAATATAGCTAATTTGATCTGTGCTGAAGTCAACTGATAATACTTCTTTCATGTTGTGATTGTTAAAGCGCTCAACCAAGGCTTTTTTAGCATATGCTTGTGGCTTTAAACCGCCGGCCATTTTTAAAAGCTGCTCTGCTGTTTCGCCCTTTTTTAACTCAAAAATTGCTGGGCGTTTCACAAGCCCTTCAACTGCAACTTGCGAACCAACAGACGGGATAAAAACAACATCACCTGGCTTTAATATAATATCGTTACTGCTATCACCCTTAATAAGCAGATCGTACAGGTCAAAGTTTGCAACAACTTTACCGGCACGTTTAACTTGGATATTACGTAACGATGCAATATCAGATACACCGCCACTCACAAAAAGCGCATGCGAAACTGTAGCAAGAGAAGAAACACTGTAACTACCCGGTTTATAAGCCTCACCTAAAACTAAAATACGAATACTGCGTAACCTGCCGACTGAAACAAACGCTTTAATGCCAATAACTTCCTGTTCAACTTTGGCTTTAATGAGCTCTTTCACTTCTGCAAATGTAAGCCCTGCAACTTGGACTGGGCTAAGATTTGGGATACTTATACGGCCTTCACGATCAACCATCACATCGTAGCTTTCACTTTCTTTACCGTAAAAGTTAATATTTAGCTCATCTCCACGGCCAATTAAATACGTATCGGGAACCGCTGCATTTTCGCTGGGCATAAATGTGGTTGGCTCACCAGCAAAAATATCATAACCAAATGGCTCAACTTCACTTTCTTTTGGCGCGAAGCGTTCTTCGTCTGTGAGAGGTTCTTTTTCTTTTTCTAATCGAGGTTGGACTGTTGACTCAAAATTAGCTGATTCTTCGTCGGTGGTTTTACCTGTTATGGTGGATAAATCAACACCATACTGCCTGGCTAACGCTTCTTGCTGAGCTTTAGGGAGCTTTTTAAATTGCTCGATTTGAGCTGCTGTAGGGGTAAATGCCAGTACTGATGCTGAGGTTAATAGTAAAAAAGTAATAAAGAGTCTTTTAAATAACATCACAAGTAGGGATTTCCATAGTTCTACAGCCAAAAAGATTGTCTATTCTACCTGAAATACCTGAAAATAAAAAAGGGACTTTTGTCCCTTTTTGTCATAAAAACGTCAACATTCCGGTTTATTTAGTTAAAAACTGTAAACCAACGTTAATGACGTTTCAGTATCTGTATTTTCTTTGTCGTCAGCGACATCAGAGTTGTGGGTAATATTGTACGCCACTTTCATTTGCAGTGAACCATTAATTTTAGCAAGAATGGCTGACTCAGAACGTGTTTTGGTGTTGGTATCACCGTACTCCACAGAAACGAGCTGAGTGAAACGCGCACTGTCTGAAATTTGCCAATTGTAGTCAAGTTTACCTAACGCAATTGCTTCACCTTCACGCTCACCCGCAAGTGAGTTACCGTTTTCGTCAACTTCTGTGCTTGTGTCTGGGTATTGGAAGTATTTATAACCTGGACCCACTTCTGCATTTAACCACATATCAGAACGGTCGATTAATCGTAAATCATAACCCGCTGAAACTACGGTCTCATTACGGTAAGCACCAAAGTAATCAGATACGTGCGAACCGTAAATGAATAGGTGTGAGTGCTTTTCGTTTAGCTTGTAGTTACCCTGTGCAGAAAAAGAGTACTTTTCGTTAGTACGCTGTGTTTCTTTAACACCGGCATCATTTTCGATCTCGTCTTCTTTATAAAGACCATCAAGCTTATATTCGTTATTCCAGCTCTCAAGGTTATGTAATACCTTTATGCCACCTTTTAGAGTGGTTGTTTCTGTATTACCGCTGGTTATGATGGCACCTAACTCACTCGTAACGTCCCACGTTTTCGTTTCATCGGCTGCGAATGCGCTAGTTGCAGCAGATGCTGCAACTAGAATTGATAAAGCTTTTAATTTCATTAAAAAATAACCTTTACTACTTTTAATTAGACAATTTAGTCTTCTTTGTGCAAATGAACGTCCATTTGCGGGAATGGAATAGTGATGTTTGCATCATCAAGTGCAATCTTAATGTTTTCCATTAAGTCGAAATATGTTGGCCAATAGTCAGCAGAGTTAACCCATGGACGAACCACAAAGTTTACGCTTGAATCGGCAAGTTCAGATACAGCTACTGTGTATGCAGGATCTTTTAATAAACGCGTTTCTTTGTCTAGTACTGACTTAAGCACTGCTTTTGCTTCTTTAAGATCAGCGTCGTAACCAACACCAATTACTAAGTCGATACGACGTGTAGACTCACGTGAATAGTTAACAATTGCATCGCCCATGATTTTTGAGTTAGGCATTACAATTACTTTGTTGTCTGGTGTGCGCATTTCTGTAGAGAAAATTTCAATTTTCTTAACCGTACCCGCTTTACCGCCAGCTTCAACATAGTCACCTGATTTGAACGGACGAAGTAAAATAATTAATACGCCAGAAGCAAAGTTAGATAATGAACCCTGAAGTGCTAAACCAACAGCTAAGCCCGCAGCACCTAAGATAGCAATGAATGATGTTGTCTCGATACCTAGTTGAGATAGAGCCATTAAGATTGTTGCAGCAAAAACGATTGCATAAACAATGCTCGCTACAAATGAACCTACCGCTTTATCTACTTTTTTCTTATCAAATGCTTTTTCAGTTAACCCTTCGCAGAATTTGGCGATGCGGCTACCAATAAAGAAGATAATTAGCGCCAGAACAGCCTGAACGGCGTAATGTATTATTAAATCTGAATTCTCATTGATCCAGTTCATTATTGTATCCATGTTCTCTCCTGAAGTTCATTTTTAGCGTAACGCTGTTGAAATTATATATGATCTTTGGTTAAAAAATCATTAAATAACATGCAGATTAATCAATGAGTGATTGCTTAATTGCAAAAGCGAGAGTCTAGCCCCCGAAACTGAACGCCAGCTGACCAGTGTTAAGTTTCTGAAATTTCTTACTCTTTCAACTTTTTTATCTTTTTTTATATTTAGGGGTTCACAAGCCCACGTTAATTATGTAATATGCGCGCCACACCAAACATGGTGTATCTCAGTGGCGGCTGTAGCTCAGTTGGTAGAGCCCCGGATTGTGATTCCGGTTGTCGTGGGTTCAAGCCCCATCAGTCGCCCCACTCCCCCCCTTTTGTATTTCTTTTGTTGTTCCTTTATAGATTTGTTCTTAGCTTAGTTACCCTAGCATTATTTTATTTCAATTTTTAGCCTTTGTTTTTAACTCTCTGTTTTTATTCAGCACATCTTATACATTTCACCTTGCTTATTTTTAACCATAAAGCTATTTAAAAAGTTGCTGCGCAAACGCGCCATGCAAGCATAACGCCTACGGTTTAATGTAGGCGTGAAATTTATTTCGCGCGAAGAGGTTGTGAGCGACGAGGTACGAGAAGCGAGATGCGAGCTAGTACAGCTAAATCGAGATAGTTGTTTAAGGCCAGTTAAAAGGTTTGCTTTTTCGGCGTTAAAACGCCTCCTACGTGTGTCGTGTGCATTTTTTGTAGGAAGGGCTTTAGCCGTGAAATGGTTTTAAGCTACGAAGTACGAGCAGCGAGGTGCGAGCTAAATCGAGGTGGGTGTTTAATGTTGCTGAACAGGTTTGCTTTTCGGCGTTAAAACGCCTCCTACGTGTGTCGT
>NZ_JACDWU010000182.1:0-260 GCF_016464045.1 Pseudoalteromonas sp. bablab_jr011
CCCTAGCGAGTTAAAGTGAAACGCTTTAATCGCAACGTTCTTTAACAATATAAAGCAATCATCTGTGTGGGCACTCGTACAGATTGAGTTCTAACAGTCGAGCTACTTAGGTAGTAAGACAAACAAATTTAGAGTCTCAATTTAAACTGAGTGACCAACGGAAATAAGTTTACTTATTTCAGCACAGTCAATTCAACATCGAAAGATGTTAAATAAATTCAGAATTCATTGAGCATGTCCGCTCCCTTAATGGGAAGGAC
>NZ_JACDWU010000183.1:0-533 GCF_016464045.1 Pseudoalteromonas sp. bablab_jr011
GGAAGACCAGTCGGAAGTCAGCTCACTTTCGTGCCAGACAGACGTCTGTATCTGCATCATTACAATCCAGCCTTTGCTTTCTCCAACATCCTCTACCTGCATCACTATCGGCTATATAAGCTTTCCCAAAGGGAGTGATACAGGCTTACCGTGTTCCGTATGTTGCGCAATGTCAGGTTAGATGCCCGCTATAGTGCGGAGAGTTCAGTGATCACGAAAGAGCATGGGGCAATCTCTTTCCGACTCTCGCGCCTTTTGGCTACAGCGTATTAACCACTTCCGCTGTTTCATCGTATAACGCACCTTACGCGGATTCACTTATGTTCATCATACTGACTGCCTAGCACTCACCCGATTTGTGGTTATCAGGAGGATCGTCCTCTCACGATTAAGATCCCGATTGGCGCATACCAACCTTCGTTACATTGTCAGAGCCGCTACTTTATTCAGGCTCCTAGGATCATCTGGTGATACAGATGGTTCACTCATTAAGCGGTGAACAGCGCTTCATACGACTTCACGTCGCACGCCCC
>NZ_JACDWU010000184.1:0-95346 GCF_016464045.1 Pseudoalteromonas sp. bablab_jr011
GATGCTTTCTCGTATCTACTCATGTTTTTTCCTTATATGACTTCGCTAAAAATCAAGTAAGGAATTAACATGAGTATTTTTTCAGGCAAAGCCTAAATGATGATAACCACCTACTGAAGTAGGTGGTTTAGGGCCGAAAATCAAAAAAGCCACGATAAACGTGGCTTTGTTGGATAAAGCTTAAACTTTTACGGTTCTATTATAAGAACTTACCTAGCGCTTTAACTTGGTCTAGCATGCGGTTTGAGAAACCCCACTCATTGTCGTACCAAGCCATCACTTTAACAAGCTTACCATCTACTTTAGTTTGCGTAGAATCGAATATTGAAGACGCTGGATTGTGGTTAAAGTCGATAGAAACAAGCGGTAATTCGTTGTACTCAAGAATACCTTGCATTGCACCTTCTGATGCGGCTTTAACTACTTCGTTGATTTCAGCGGCTGTTGTTTCACGCTTAGCAACAAATGTTAAGTCTACTAAAGACACGTTAATTGTCGGTACACGCACTGCCATACCGTCAAGTTTACCCGCGAGTTCAGGAAGTACTAAACCAACGGCTTTAGCAGCCCCTGTTTTCGTTGGGATCATTGACTGTGTCGCACTACGCGCACGGTATAAGTCTGGGTGATAAACGTCAGATAGATTTTGATCATTTGTATAAGCATGAATGGTTGTCATGCTACCTTGCTCAATACCCACTGTGTCGTTGATTGCTTTTGCAATTGGCGCTAGACAGTTTGTTGTACACGATGCGTTTGAAATGATGTTGCTGTCAGCGTTTAATACGTCGCTGTTCACACCGTGAACAACCGTCGCATCCATATCAGTACCGGGTGCAGATACGATCACTTTTTTAGCGCCCGCTTCAATGTGCTTTGCAGCAGCTTCGCGCGATGTGAATAAGCCAGTACATTCTAAAACGATATCTACGTTTAGTGCTTTCCACGGTAAGTTGGCAGGATCACGTTCTTGTGTCAGGGTAATTTCGTCGTTACCAATTAACATGGTGTTTTCAGCAAGTGTTACTTTTTGAGAAAATTGACCGTGTACTGAGTCAAATTGCGTTAAATGCGCGTTAACATTTGCTGGTGCTAAATCGTTGATGGCAACGATTTTGATTTCGTTGTTTTGAGCTGACTCATAAAGGGCACGTAATACGTTACGACCGATACGTCCATAGCCATTAATTGCAACATTAATCATTCTAATATCTCCCGTTAATTATTTTACTTCACTTGCTTGGCGAGCAAGCGCTTCAATGGCTTGCCAGTCTTTGTTTTCAATAAGTTGTTTATCTAACATCCACGTACCACCCACACAAATAACATTACTTAATGCAAGGTAGTTAGGTGCGGTTTCAAGGCTAATGCCACCTGTAGGGCAAAAAGTCACTTGCGGTAAAGGACCGCCAATTGATTTGAGCATCGCGGTGCCGCCCGCTGCTTCTGCAGGGAAGAACTTTAAGAACTTAAAGCCATGGCTTACTAACTTCATCACTTCACTGGGGGTTGCGGCACCGGGTAAAAATGGAATGTCAGACTCTTTAGCCAGTGCTAATAATTCGTCGTTTACACCTGGGCTCACCATAAAGTCAGCACCGGCTTCAACAGATGCATTAAATGTCGCTTTATCAACCACAGTACCTGTGCCTACGTATGCTTCTGGTACGGCTTCTTTCATTAGCTTTACTGCCTCTGCCGCAATCGGTGTGCGCAAGGTGATTTCTAATGCTTTTAAGCCGCCGTTATAAAGCGCGCGTGCTAGCGGTGCTGCATCTTCAAGTTTTTCGATTACAACAACCGGTACCACAGGTGCCGATGATAAAATTTTCTCAATGCTCATTGTATGTTCCTCATAGCCCAGTAACGGCGTATTATTATTCTAAACCGAAGGCGCTTGCGCCAAGGTCTGCACTACTTACTATATTTCTGAAACCTGCGAATAACTCTCGGCCTGTACCGTATGTTTGGCTCGGTTGGCTAAGTTGTAATTCACGTTTTGCTAATTCTTCATCACTTATATGTACCTTTAATACACCCGCCGGTGCATCAAGCGTTATCAAATCACCTTCGTGAATTTTAGCAATCACACCGCCTTCAACCGCTTCTGGTGCTAAGTGAATGGCTGCAGGCACTTTACCTGACGCACCCGACATACGGCCGTCTGTTACGATAGCCACTTTGTAACCTTGGTCTTGTAACGTTGCCATCACAGGTGTGAGCTTATGAAGCTCAGGCATCCCTTTTGCTTTTGGCCCTTGCTCTTTTAAAACAGCAATAAAGTCGGTGTTAAGTTCACCACGGCTGTACGCTTCTTGTAGCTCACCTTGCGAGCTGAATACTTTAGCTGGTGCAGATACAACTTGGTGCGACTCTGCAACCGCTGATACTTTAATAACCGCTTTACCCAGATTACCCGTTAATAGTTGTAAGCCACCTTGTTTGCTAAATGGATTATCAATTGGGCGTAATACTTCTTCGTCGTGTGATTTTTCTGGACATGCAACCCATTTCACTTTGCTTGGCCCTGAGCTATCCGTCATGATCACTGAAGTATCTTTATCTAGCATTGGCTCAGTTGTATAGGCCTCTAAGCCATCACCTACTATGGTTTTTACATCGTTATGTAGGTAGCCTTTGCTTAATAGCTGCTTCATTAAGAAGCCCATGCCGCCAGCAGCTTGGAAATGGTTCACATCGGCTGAACCGTTCGGGTAGATACGTGTAAGCAGAGGCACAACCTCTGACAAGTCAGACATGTCTTTCCACGTCAGGATCACACCTGCCGCTTTAGCAATAGCCACTAAGTGAATCGCGTGGTTTGTAGAGCCACCTGTAGAAAGCAAGCCTACAAGACCATTAATGATCGTTTTTTCACTGACGACGTCGGCTAGACAGTTTGCATCTTTCGTTTCAATTAACTGTTTCAACATTGTTTCAACAGCATGGCCTGTTAAACCATCACGAAGCTCTGTGTAAGGGTTAATGAATGAGCTACCTGGAAGGTGAAGACCCATAATTTCCATTAACATTTGGTTAGAGTTTGCCGTGCCGTAGAATGTGCAAGTACCTGCACTGTGGTATGACGCGCTTTCAGCTTCTAAAAGCTCTTCACGACTAACCAAACCTTGAGCAAACTTTTGACGAACACGGGCTTTTTCTTTGTTAGGGATGCCAGACTGCATTGGCCCTGCTGGCAAGAAATACGTAGGTAAGTGACCAAAAGATAACGCACCAATTAATAGCCCTGGGACAATCTTGTCACACACACCTAAACAGAAAACACCGTCGAACACATCATGTGATAAAGAAACCGCAGTAGACATTGCAATCACATCGCGTGAAAACAATGACAATTCCATACCATCACGACCTTGCGTAACACCGTCACACATGGCTGGTACGCCACCAGCAACTTGAGCGGTTGCATCATACTTGGTAGCAAGGTTTTTGATGATTTCAGGATAATCTTTGTAAGGCACATGCGCTGAAAGCATGTCGTTATAAGAATTGATAATCGCTAAATTAGGTTGCTCATCTGCTTTTAAACGAGCTTTGTCATCACTGCTACAGGCAGCCATAACATGGGCGATATTACCACAACCTAAACCGGCACGGACTCTTGTTTGTTTTTTTGCGTGCGCGATTCGCTCTAAATAAGCTTGGCGGGTCTCTTTACTGCGTTCGATAACGCGTTCGGTGACTTCTTGAATACGAGGATGCAACATATAAATTCGACTCATCTCTATAGTTAGAGGATAAAGGCTCAGTGACAATTAAAGACTCCACGAAAATAATTGCACTGAGCATCTTTGATTTACCCGTTCAAAGGTACGCTGACAGGCTGTCTCTCACAACCAACCTGACACCGGTGTCACTGTATTAACTCATGACTGTGACACCGGTGTCAACCCTATCTGTTAAATTTAGTTTAATTTTTTAAAATGACCAAATAATGAACAGTACTATTTTAGCTTAGTATGAATAGAATTCATGCAAAATCATGAGAAAGAGATTTATTGAATGATGACACTAATTAGAGTTAACTTATTAATAAACAATATATTAGATGTTTTATATGAACGGTTTATAGATCAAATAAAAAAGCCCGAAAAAGCGTCACTCAATTTCGGGCTACTGTGAAAAACAAGATGAAATTTATTTAATTGCTGCCGTTGACTCACGAGTAATCAATTTTGCTTCCAAAGTCACTTGATATGGTGACTCCTGTGGCTCACTAATATGGCTAATTAATTGTGTTACTGCTTGGTGTGTCATTTCTTCGACTGGTTGAGCAATGGTGGTTAAACCAGGCCAAATATGACGCGCAATGGGGGCATTATCAAACCCTGCTATCGAGATATCATCGGGTACTTTTAGCTGCATTTGTGTTGCTAATTTAAGAACCGCAGCAGCCATGTAATCATTTGATGCAAAAACAGCAGTCGGACGTGGGCTTAAATCTAAAATAGTGCGCGCACTATCAACACCTGAATGGTAACTAAAGTTACCCTCTTCGACTAAACGCTCGTTAAACTCAATGCCATTAGTAGCAAGTGCGCGACGATAACCTTTAAAGCGCTGCTCTGTCGCACTGTGATCCGGGTGACCTTTAATAAACGCAATTTCTTTGTGGCCGAGCTTAATTAAATGTTCTGTTATTTCAAAAGCACCTTGCTCATCATTACTGCGTACAGAAATAGAATCATCCTCTAGCACGGCTGATGCAACACGGGCATACGGAATTTTTTTCGATTTTAAAAATGTAACAAGTTCAGCAAAATCTGAAAATGGAGGCGTTAGAACAATCCCGTCAAGTCGTGATGTTTGAAGTAACTGTTCTATATTACTGATCAGCTCTTCACCACGTAATTCACACGGGTGAATCAACAAATTATAATTGTGTTCATGACACGCAGCTAACGCACCTGTTTGTACCCGCGTGATATAACTCTTACTTGGATTATCGTATAAGCAACCAATAATAAAACTACGGTTCTGCGCTAACCCTCGTGCGATAGGGTTTGGTGTGTAATCAAGCTCTTTAAATACTTTTAGTACTTTTTCGCGTGTAGCATCACTCACGTTTGGCTCATTATTGAGCACACGAGACACTGTTTTTTTAGAAACACCGGCGTAGCTGGCGACACTATTAATGGTTACTTTTTTCATCCGATACTCATCCAACGACACTCCTTGGTTACGCGTTACTATTTACATGTAAACACGCAGCAGCACCAACCAGTGGAATGTTGTCTTGTGTTACAAGCGTAACAGGGATTTGCGACGTATATTGCGACATAATACCTTTATCAGCAAAACGCTCAACAAATCGACTAGATAATAACCGTTGTTGCATACGAGGTAAAATCCCACCACCAATAAATACACCCCCTAAGGCGCCAAATGTAAGTGAAAGATCACCCGCAACACTGCCAATCCAATCACAGAACTGGTTAAGTGTGGCTTCGCATACTTCGCACTGGCCTGTGCTTGCCAGCTCGCTTATTTGCGCCGCATCAAGGTTTTTAGCTTCAATACCTTTAACAGCGGCCATTGCGCGATATAAATGGGCAATGCCTGGACCTGAGAAAACAGTTTCTACAGATACATGGTTTAATTGCTTTTTAAGCTCTTTAATTAACTCACGGTCAAGTTCGGTCACTGCCGCAAGCGTAATATGCCCTGCTTCACAGCTTAATACAGCACTGCCCTGCGACGTTCTCACTAAACAAGCAGCACCAAAACCCGTACCGGGTCCCATGACAGCAATATTTGCATTGTCATCAGCTTGTCCAGCTTTCACTGCAACATTTTTTGAATCATCTAAATAAGGTGCAGCATACGCAAAAGCAGCAAAGTCATTAATGACTTCTAATTGCGTAAAAGCAAATTCATTTTTAAGGTCGGCAACACTAAAGTGCCAACCTAAGTTAGTAAGGTGTACTTGTCCAGCTTTAATTGGACCCGCAACGGCTAAACATGCTCGCGACGGTTTTGCATACGAAATATGATTAAAATAATGTGATATGGCGCTTTCAAGTGAACCAAAATCTGCGCTTGGAAATTTAAGATTTTGCTCGATAACGAATTGATTTGTTTGTTTGTTAAAGTCTGTGATTAAGGCAAAACGCGCATTAGTGCCACCAATATCGGCAACGAGAATGGGATCAAATTCTGTGTTAGGCTGTGTGTTCATGTTGTTTTCTCTATTTGTCTAAGCTTTTTGCCGCTTATTCTTATATTTTTCAATGGCCTAGCCACTGTATTTGATAATACTTTGAGCTATCCTCTCAAAGCAGCTATCTTTAGTATTAAAAAAATGCTGCCCAAATAAATGGGCAGCCAAATACGTTTTGACAACAAAATGATAAAACAGTGACATTATGACACCGGTGTCAGCTTTGAATCAATAAAAATTTTCATTATTTACCCATGCATACGTATTTATTCACTAAAATGACAGTGTAGGTATGGATAAAAAGTAAAATAAATGCTTGCTTATTAACGTATTTCGCTTTGCTGTGTGACTCATCACAAATTGCTTGAAAAAAATAATAAATAGCCGAAAATGGCACTCACTGACACTGTAACTTGGTAACCATATGAAAGGTAAGGCTACATCATTTGACATTGCACACTATGCGGGTGTGTCTCAGTCAACCGTGTCTCGCGCACTCAGAAATAGTCCGCTGGTCAACGAAGAAACACGTCGGCGAGTACACGAGGTCGCAAAACAGCTTAATTATAAAGTAGATAAAAACGCCAGTAACTTGCGCACGCAACAAAGCAGTACCCTCGCGCTGTTACTCTTTGAAGATCCTACATCGGATGAGTCACAAATAAATCCTTTCTTTTTGGCCATGCTTGGCAGTATTACGCGTGCTTGCGCAAAAGAAGGCTACGATTTATTGGTCTCCTTTCAGTCAAGTAGCTCTGATTGGCAAGCCGACTATGAAGATAGTCACCGCGCTGATGGCCTTATATTACTTGGCTATGGCGACTACTTAGACTATCAACCCAAGTTTAGAACCTTAATTGAGCAAAACACCAAGTTTGTTTGTTGGGGAGCCAGTGTAGATAACCGCCCTGACTTAACGGTTAGCTGTGATAATTATGGTGGCGGAAAAATGGCGGCGCAGCATTTACTGGCAACCGGTCGCACCGATTGTGCTTTTATAGGTGATGCATCAGACCATAGCCCTGAATTTTTTGCTCGCTACCACGGTTTTAAAGATGCCTTTTTGGCAAAAGGGATTACTCTTAGCGAACGAAAAATGGCCAATGCAATTTCTACCGAAGAGTCAGGTTACCATGCCACTCGTTCACTGATTGCTAATAATATTCGCTTTAACTCGCTGTTTGCTGCGAGTGACTTAATTGCTATTGGTGCTATTCGGGCTTTAAAAGAAGCAAAAATCAACGTGCCCGACGATGTTCATGTTGTAGGGTTTGATAATATTGCTGTTGCAAGTTTTGTTAATCCACCGCTTACAACAGTACAGCAAGACACCACACTCGCAGGGCAAATGTTAGTTGATAACCTTTTAAAACTAATTCGAGGTGAACCGGTTGAGAACACCCTACTCCCGCCGCGTTTAATCATTCGAGGTTCAAGTATTTAAATCGCTAGATAAGGGCTCTTAAGCGAGTCAATCTCTAGCCATTTTCATTCACTGACAATTCAACCACCATTAAAATGGCTTTTTTTTCGATTTACCCAAGACTATTACCGCGAAAAAGCAGATAATTATACCTATTATGATGAAAACGCTATTAGCAAGCTTTTAAAGTTTGTAGTAGCTAAGCGCACTAAGGTGGAATTTTTTAATGGAAATTAAAGTTAATTTTCTCGACAACCTCAGACTTGAAGCCAAGTTTGATGACTTCTCTGTCATCGCAGATCAACCTATACGCTATAAAGGCGATGGTTCAGCACCAAGTCCTTTTGATTATTTCTTAGCGTCTTCTGCACTGTGCGCCGCTTATTTTATTAAAGTGTATTGTAACTCTCGTGATATCTCGACGGATGGTATTCGTGTTGCACAAAATAATATTGTTGATCCTGAGGATCGTTACAATCAAATATTTCAAATTCAAGTCGAGTTACCAGAGCACCTATCCGAAAAAGATCGCACGGGTATTTTGCGCTCAGTAGAGCGTTGTACAGTAAAACGTGTTATTCAGACAGGCCCTGAATTTAAAATTGATACCGTAGAAAACATTGAAGCCGATGCGCAAGCAATGTTAATGGCAAAACCTGATGAAGATCATAACACCTTTATTTTAGGCAAAGACTTACCGCTTGAAGAAACCATCGCGAATATGACCGCGATACTCGAAGACTTAGGGATGAAAATAGAAATTTCATCTTGGCGCAATATTGTGCCAAATGTATGGTCGTTGCATATTCGTGACGCCGCATCGCCTATGTGTTTTACCAATGGTAAAGGCGCAACCAAAGAAAGCGCACTGTGCTCTGCGCTTGGTGAGTTTATAGAACGTTTAAATTGTAACTTCTTCTATAATGATCAATTTTTAGGTGAAGAAATAGCAAACAGCGCATTTGTTCATTACCCAAATGAAAAATGGTTCAGCCTAACCGACGATGACTCCCTGCCTGAAGGTATATTAGACGACTACACGCGCGACATCTATAACCCCGATGGCGAATTATGTGGCTCTCACCTAATTGATACTAATTCAGGTAACACAGCGCGCGGAATTTGCTCTATTCCTTATGTGCGCCATTCAGATGGTGAAACTGTTTATTTTCCATCAAACTTGATTGAAAATTTATTCTTAAGCAATGGTATGAGTGCGGGTAATAACTTTGCAGAAGCAAAAGTACAGTGTTTGTCAGAGATTTTTGAACGGGCCGTTAAACGCCAAATAATTGAGCAAGAAATTGCTCTTCCAGATGTACCTGACGCAGTCTTAAATAAATACCCAAGCATTGTTGCTGGCATTAAAGGCCTTGAAGAACAAGGCTTTCCTGTTGTTGTTAAAGACGCATCACTGGGTGGTCAATTTCCGGTTATGTGTGTCACGCTAATGAACCCAAAAACAGGCGGTGTATTTGCCTCGTTTGGCGCGCACCCAAGTTTTGAAGTCGCATTAGAGCGCAGCCTTACAGAGCTGTTACAAGGTAGAAGCTTTGAGGGCTTAAACGATGTTCCTAAACCGACCTTTAATAGCATGGCCGTGTCGGAGCCAGAAAATTTTGTTGAGCACTTTATTGACTCAACAGGGGTTATTTCATGGCGCTTCTTTAGTGCGAAGTATGATTTTGAGTTTGTGGAGTGGGATTTCTCAGGCACAAACGAAGAAGAAACCGCAAGCTTATTCGGTATTTTAGAACGCTTAGGTAAAGAAGCCTACATTGCAGAGTTCTCAGATCTTGGTACTGCGTGTCGTATATTAGTCCCTGATTATTCTGAAGTTTACCCAGTCGAAGATTTGATTTGGGATAACACTAATAAAGCCTTAAATTTCCGTGAAGATATTTTAAATCTGCACCGTCTAACTGAAGATCAACTTGCTGATTTAGTTGAGCGATTAGAAGAAAGTGAGTTAGATAACTATATCGATATCATTACGCTAATTGGTATCGAATTTGACGAAAATACGGTGTGGGGTCAATTAACAATTCTTGAGCTTAAGTTATTAATTTACCTAGCATTGGGTGATTTAGAAGCGGCTATGGAGTTAGTTGAAGCCTTTTTACAATACAACGACAATACCCTTGTTGAACGAGGTCTATTTTATCAAGCGATGCATGCAACACTGGAAGTTGCGCTTAGCGATGACCTAGAAATTGAAGATTACATTCACAACTTTACGCGTATGTTTGGTCAAGAAACCATGGACGCCGTGGTTGGCTCGATTAATGGGGATGTTATGTTTTATGGTTTAACCGAAACAAGTATGAAACTTGAAGGCTTAGACAGACATCAGCGTTTAATCGACAGCTACAAAAAGTTGCACGCAGCGCGAGCAAAAAAAGCAGGTTTATAAGGCACAATCATTTTGCTGAACTGATAAATAAAAAAACCGCTGAGGGTTAAAGCTCAGCGGTTTAATTTTAATATTTAAATGCTCAATTTACTTCAAAGCATCTTCGACAACAGGGTAATGATCCCACACATGCTTATCGCTTAAAGAGCGAAGTAATTTAATGTACTCTGCATGCGTCCACGCAAGTGGTGTCGCTGAGTTCGTCCCTTCGCCTAACTCATAGCCAGCTTTATTGTTACCAACACCATCCCACACTTGCTCAGGTAACATCATGCCTTCATTAGCAAATGCTTCCATGCCTTTTACATACGTGTTTTTGATCGTGTTTTGTTTCATCGCATTTAAGCTATTGCTGGCATTTGCTGCGGCAATTTCATAGTGACCGCGTTCACCCGTGAAAAACGGCCATACTCGCCCACGCTGACCTGGGGTATTATTCCCCCCTTCTGCGTAGTTATTGCCCGTTACTTCGTCTTCGCCGTAACCATCATTACCATAACGACGGTAGCCTGGGAATGACCCAGAGCCATCAGCAAAGTTAAAGGTATAGCGCACTTGTAGGTTATCAATTAAGCTTTCGTCATCATATTCTGGAAGCGTTTTTACAATGCTTGGTGCAAGCGCATCACGAACACCGTAGCGAACCAGCTCTAAAAACCCTCCGTCCAGAATTTGCTTTTTGTCGAAGCCATCACGACCATTATTCGCATTAAGCGTGGTCGATGAGTTTGGATCTTTATCTTGGCCAATACGAATGAAATATTCTCCATCGGCATTGTCTGATTTTAGGTTACCTTGCGTGGTAAACATGGTGCTTTCGATTTCACTATTGTATTGCTTAGCGGTTTCTAAGTAACGCACTGCGTTTTTAGTATCACCTGCTTTTTTGGCAATATCAGCAGCAGTAACTAGGCCCGCTACAACAGCAGCAGTCGTAGAAGGAGAGTAACCGTTTTGTTCTTCCCAGCGCTCTTGCTGCGTTGCGGGTGGGGTGATTTGTGTATCATTCCACAGAATCTTTGCAAGGCCACCATCTACCAAAAAGTCAGCCGCTGGTTTGAGCATTTTGCCATACCACTGTGTTAACTCTTGGTCGCTAAGTACGTCGGCTTGATGAAGTTTCCATGCAAGCATAATTGGCATAGCCGTTTGGTCAAGTTGCACACCAACCCATTCAAGTTCACCATCAACGTGTGTTTTTTGTAAAAACCAACCAGTGTCTCCCCCATTACCAGGAGTCCGAGCGGTAACTTGTACTTTTTCTAAATATTCAAAGGCTGTCTTAGCTGTTTTAGTATCGCCCATGGCCATAAACGCCATAGCCACCTGATAAAAGTCACGTACCCAGACTGCTTTATAGCCTGTAGAGCCTGTTTTAGCTGAGACCGTTTCACCCCATGGGTTTGATAACGACGCAATTAGTGCCCCCGCATGTGTTTTATCTTCTTGCGCCTTTAATACCATGGCACTGGTATAAAGTAATTTGCCATTATCAGCGGTACTGCTAGTTAATGTGCTAAGGGGCTCAAGGCTTGCTAAGTAATCTTGCCAACCAATTGCATCACCTTTACCGTTATAGGCATCTAGTAACTTTTGGTAACCTTGACTTAAGCTTGCTTGACCTTCTTTTAGGCTCGCAGCTTCTGATTGACCAAAACTTAGTGCTAAATCGAATGTTGTATTAGTTGAAATATCACCCAGTTCAGCAAGTAAACTAACGTTACCCGATTGCTCACCGGTATTTTGGTACGTTGTGCCAAGTGATTGCGACATTTTAAGTTCTTTTAAACCGTCACTTATGCCCGTAAAACCAACCGTTGCCTGTTTGAATGGCTGACTAGCTTGCAGTGATAAGAAATTATCGTCTTGCCATGCGACTAAGCCTTTATCAGTTACTTTAGCAAAATCGTCTAGGCCGTTATTATCAATATAAGGGTTCACATTCACATAGGCTTTAACGCCTTCTAAATCGGTATTAAATACGCTGCGTACAAACAGAGTTTGACCGTTTGGATCAGTGAAAATATGCTTTTCTAAAGAGAAACGACCTTGCTTATCTTTGCTTACCACTTTATAGGCAAGTGAAAGTGGCCGACCTGCTTCATCTTTGTATAGATAATCAATGCTGACATCAAGATCATCATTTTCTGTCACAGTAAAATCTTTGCCTACCACAACAAATTGCATATCTTTAATTTGTGCTTGGTGAATAAGACCAAACATGGTTTCAGTGATCATGCCTTTGGCAATTGAAAACCACACTTTTGACACTTTACCAGTCGCAGCTGAATCATCATAATGATCCGCTTTATATTGCTCATAGGATGTGCCAATACCTGTTTTACCTGAATAAGCCCAAAATGGCTCAACACCGGGCGCGCCCGGGGCTGAAATCTGCGTTAACGCTGTTGTTGATACAGATTGCTCAGAGCTACAAGCCGTTAAACCTAAAGCAATAAAACTTGCCGTAATAAGATTAATTTTTTTCATTGTGTGTCCTTATTATTGTTGCTTAACGCGAAGTACAGCGAACGCTGCCAGTACGAGCGACACAGCACCTAGCACTAACGCATAAATGGGTTGGTTATCGAAGAAGTGGCGTAAAATCAAGCCTAAAACACTCGCCGCAAGTAACTGTGGGATAACGATAAAAAAGTTGAAAATCCCCATGTATACCCCCATTTTTTTAGTGGGTACAGAGGTGCTTAACATGGCATACGGCAGTGATAAAATAGATGCCCATGCAAAGCCTACTCCTATCATGGGCCAAATAAGTAGACTGGGGTCTTTAATAAAGATAAAGCTGGCAAGTCCCAAGGCACCCAGCACTAGATTGATTGCATGCGCCAGTTTTAAACCATACTTCTTAACGATGACCGGGATACATAATGCTGCAATGGCTGCAAACCCGTTGTACGCTGCAAACAAAACCCCAACCCAATCGGCTCCGTTGTTATAAGCCAGTGAGCCTGTGTCACTACTGCCGTAATGAAAGCTGGTTACCGCTGAGGTTGTATAAATCCACATAGCAAACAGTGAAAACCAGCTAAAAAATTGCACTAAAGCCAGTTGCTTCATTGCCTCAGGCATTGTGAATACATCATTTACTACTTGATAAAAGCCACCCGAGGTTGCATTTTTAGCTTTTAACGCTCCCGCAATGAATTGAATAACACCAAAACTAATTAAACCACCCGCTAATAAATAAAGCTCTTTTTCAAGTGATAACCCCGTAACAATGCCCAGCACCACGATACCAAGCACAGTAAAAATAACCGCACCTTTATTAAAGTTTACATTACTGTGAGTGGCGTTCTGTGCGTCGCTGTGTTCATGTTCATTAAAGCTTTCAAGCTGTTCTGGTGAATATTCTTTGGTGGTAAATATGGTCCAAAAAACGGCAACAAGAAGTACAACTGCACCAAAGTAAAATGAAAACTTTACCGAATCAGGAATTTGACCCGCAGGTGCAGTGTTAGCAATATCAAACCAGTTTGTCATCATCCACGGTAAAGCAGAGGCAACAACCGCACCAATACCTATAAAAAAGCTTTGCATGGCATAACCAGTTGCACGTTGCTTCTTAGGTAGGTTGTCGCTTACCAGCGCACGGAAAGGCTCCATAGTGACATTAATAGAGGCATCCATAATCCATAGCATTCCCGCAGCAATCCACAGGCTGGGCGAATTTGGCATAATAAATAACGATAACGTTGTTAAAATTGCACCGTAGAAAAAGAATGGACGACGACGGCCTAGTTTATTCCATGTTTTGTCGCTCCAGTAGCCAATAATAGGCTGAACAATTAAGCCTGTTAGCGGTGCGGCAACCCACAAAATAGGGATGTCATCAACATTCGCGCCAAGGGTTTGAAAAATGCGGCTCACATTACCATTTTGTAATGCAAAACCAAATTGGATACCGAGGAACCCAAAACACATGTTCCATATTTGCCAGAAGCTTAGCGTTGGTTTGTTATTATTCATAATCAGCCTTTAGGGTATATACTGCGCTGCTTAAGCCGTTCAGTTTTAATTGAATGGGCGCCTGTTTTGTTAGGTCAGAAATAACAATGTCGGCATGACTTTCTAAGTTATCGGTAAGGGTAAGTGACGTGTGATTACGCGTGGGGAGTTGCGTTGCATTAAGTGTAAATGACACAGTTTGAGACGCTTGTGAGAAGTTACTCACTACCAACACCAATTGCTGACCTAGCTTGCGGGTAAAGGCTATTACTTGCTCTGAACCAGTTAGCTCAACTGCTTGCATGTCACCGCCCACAATGGCAGGTAACGTATTAAGTGACATTAGTTTTGTGTAATAGGCGCGCAGTTCTGCTTGTTCTTTCGTTAATGCCCCACCATCAAACTTTCCATCATTCATCCATGCTTGATGCGCTGGCACACCCACGTAATCAAAAATACTGGTACGGGTTGGGTCACCAAATCCAGCGTCTTCAGAGCCATCTTCACCCACTGCTTGGCCAAAATACAGTAATGTCGGCGAGCGAGTCATCAGTGTTGATACCACCATAGCTGGCTTCCCTTTTTCGCTGCTACCCGCAAAATCAGGACTAGCAATACGTTGCTCATCATGGTTTTCTAAAAAGTGCAGCATGTGCTCTTCAATATCGGCCACTTCGCTTTGGATATCAAAAATACTAGTGGCAGGTTGCTTACCTTGCATAACAGCTTTAACGGTATCGTAAAAACCAACTTTGTCGTAAAGGTAGTCCATCTTGCCTTGCTGAATATAAGGACGATAAAGGCTTGGGTTGTACACTTCAGCTAAAATAAACGCATCCGCTTTTTGCATTTTGATAGATGAATTTAAAAAACTCCAAAACTCCACTGGCACCATTTCGGCCATATCATAGCGAAAACCATCCACGCCTTTATCTAACCAGTAAAGCGCGATATCACGGAATTTATACCAGCTATTTGGTAAGTCTTTGTCTTGCCAGAATGCATAGTGAGCGCGGTAGTCTTTACTCGCATAATCAGCTGGCAACGTTGGAAAATCATAACTGCCGTCAGGCTTAACACCGTAGTTAATTTTTACTGTTTCGTACCAATCATTAATATCTGGTTTTGCTTCGCGAGCTCCATTACCCGTCCATTTAGCGGGCGTTTCATCAAAGTGATTGTCAGCAAGTGGGTGTGGCTGCCCACCTAAAACTTGGTAATCTTCACTTGTAGGTACTTGGAATGATTGGCCTGTGACATAGTAAAAGTTGTTATCACGTACGTAAGCTTGTGTTGTATCGTCTTCAGCACCAAAGTCTTTAATTCCTTTTGGTTTTGCTACTGAGTCATAATTACGCGCCACATGATTAGGCACAATATCGATGATGACTTTCATGCCATGCTGATGCGTACGTTCGATAAGCTCTACAAACTCTTCTAGCCGACGTTCAGGGTTTATCGCTAAGTCAGGGTTTACATCATAATAGTCTTTAACAGCATAAGGTGAACCTGCTCGGCCTTTTACAACGTCAGGATCATCTTGCGATAAGCCGTAGTGTGTATAGTCAGTCACTAACGCATGACGTGGTACGCCAGTGTACCAAATGTGGGTAGTACCAAGCTCTTTTATTCCCTTTAATGCTGCGTCATCAAAATCAGCAAATTTACCCACTCCGTTTTCTTCAAGCGTCCCCCATGGTTTATTTGTGGTGTTTGTATTACCAAATAAGCGGGTAAACACCTGATACACGACGGGCTTCGAGACTGTTGCATGTGTTTGCTGTTTTTGTGTGTGCTGTTGTGTTGTTGCTTCATTACCACAGGCTGCTAAACCTAAAATTGAAGCCACGACTAATGCAGTTAATTTATATGTTGTCATCACTACTTCATTATTCTGTAAATATCAGTTAATACTAATGTTAAGGGCTACTCACGGACAGTAAATGCATACGTATTCACCCTAAAACTCACAATTATTCAAGTTCAATTAAGCGTGCTTGCATGGCTTTTAAGCGAATAGGCACAGTTAAAGTAACAGATTCGTTGCTCATTAAGTCGACCCCCGTTTGAGTGTTTTTAAGTACTTCTTGCATATAACTGACATCCCACTCAAGGTCATGTAGGTTTTTATTCAATAACACCACAACTTTTTCACCATTGTGCTCGCGCACATAGCTGTAAACACCTTGCTTAGGTGAAAAATGCATTAAACTCCCTTCACTAAGCGCGGGCTTTTCTTTGCGCAGCTTCAGCAATGTTTGCATTGTGCTTAACATGTCTTTTTGGTCTTTAGAGAGTCCTTCACCGGTAAAGGCATTGACTGTATGTGCTCTAAAACCACCCGGGAAATCAATTCGAATATCGCCATGGTCGTTACTTGGGGTATTATCTAATAGCACCTCTGTGCCGTAATAAATTTGTGGAATTCCGCGTGTAGTCAACAGTAATGTCATTGCCAATTTTGTTTTAGCTAGATTTTGACCCAGCTCTGTATAGACACGGCTCATATCGTGATTGTCGGCAAACACTAAAATATTATCGGTATCTGCATATAAAAAATCATTCGCAAGTGATTGGTATACCCTGACCCAGCCCGTGTTCCAGCTTTCTTGTTCATTCAGTGCTTTAATAAGCGCCTCTTGCAATGAAAAATCCATTACACTGGGTAAGTCTGAGGTATAACCATCTTGATTTATTTTTCCGCGTTGCCAGTACGATGCAATTGCAGGATTACTTGTCCACTCTTCACCCACAATATTAAAATTGGGGTATTCGGTCATAATCGCTTTAGTCCAATCTGCTAAGAACGCTTTATCTGAGTATGAATACGTGTCGACGCGAATGCCGCTCAAGTTAGCGTATTCAATCCACCAAATGGCATTTTGAATAAGGTAAGTCGACAATAACGGTTGACGCTGATTTAAATCAGGCATCGACTCAACAAACCAACCATCATTAAATTGGCGCTTATCGTATTGGCTCGCATGTGGGTCTTGAATTGTTTGACGGGCATGCGTTGTGGCATTTTTACCTTTTTCAAACTGACCATCAAAGCTAACCCAATCAGCTGTTGGCATATCAGACATCCACTGGTGCGATGAACCAAAGTGATTAAGAACCATGTCCATCACTAAACCGATACCATGCTCTTTTGCTTTCACTGATAGCGTTTTATAG
This sequence comes from Pseudoalteromonas sp. bablab_jr011, assembly GCF_016464045.1. NCBI lineage: Bacteria > Pseudomonadati > Pseudomonadota > Gammaproteobacteria > Alteromonadales > Pseudoalteromonadaceae > Pseudoalteromonas > Pseudoalteromonas sp. bablab_jr011. The sequence continues at coordinate 17,161 of NZ_JACDWU010000184.1, forward strand.
AGCTCATTACTGCCCATACGCGGGTCGACCTTGTAAAAATCTGTGATTGCATACCCATGATAAGAGTAACTTGGCATATTATTTTCAAGTACAGGTGTTAGCCAAAGTTGAGTGACGCCTAAATTTTCTAGGTATTCAAGACTATTAATCACACCTTGAATATCACCGCCATGGCGACCGCCCTTAAACTCAGGGTTTGCTGCCTCTTGCATTGAAGCAATACTATCGTTCGTTGGATCACCGTTAACAAATCGGTCAGGATTTATTAAGTACAGCGTGTCTTTATTTGTAAATCCTGGGCGCTTTGCACTGTTTTTATTGCGGGTATTTAACCGATATGTAAAGACAGTTCCATCCGACGCTTTAAAGCTAAGTTCACCTGCTTTTGCATTATCGCTGATGTTTAAATTCAGAAATGCGTAGTTAGCATTATTCGTTGTTGTAACCCCCTTAAACTCAACGCCTTTGTAAGGCAACATCTGCCAAGTTTGTTTCGCAATGTTGCCCTCGTGAAGCATAACTTGTAACGATTCGTTCTGCATGCCCACCCACCAGCTTTCTGGTGAGGCAGTGATTGCATAACTCGCTGTCGAATTTAAAAACGTTAATACGGTGCTTACTGCAAAAATTGTATGTGTTTTTTTCATCATTAATTTTGTATTTTTTCTAAAAATTCACTGTGGCTGGGCAGCTGCTCAACCGTGCTATTAATCAAGGTTTTTAAATTGCTAAATAGCTCATTAAGCTGATTATCTGTTAAGGCATTTGTTAAAGGATGATAATCTTCAGCAATCAGGCCTTGCCCTATCAACACTTGTTGCCACGCGACTTCGGCAAATAACTCATCGTCTTCACGCACTAGCTTACCGCTGGTTTTATATAGTGCTATTTTCTTAGCAAGGCTGCTTGGAATATCCATGCCCTTACAAAGACGCCAAAATGGACTGTCGTCTCGCTCTGTAAGTTTGTAGTGGAGAATAATAAAGTCACGAATTCGCTCAAATTCTGTTTTACTTTGTTTGTTAAATTCATCCACTAAGTTTTGCGTAATACCTTGATGTGGAAAAAACTTAATCAACCGGATAGCTGCACTTTGAATTAAATGAATACTGGTTGACTCTAAGGGCTCTAAAAAACCACTCGATAAGCCAATCGATACTACATTTTTATGCCACTGCTTTAAGCGTCGACCCGTTTTAAATTTAATAATTCGTGGCTCAGTTAAGGGCTTAGCTGGCAAGTTGTTTAGCAGCTGCTGTTTTGCATTTTCATCTGATAGATATCGACTTGAATACACCAAGCCATTACCAACACGATGTTGGAGTGGAATTTGCCATTGCCAACCTGACTCTCTAGCGATAGAGCGGGTATAGGGAATGGCGTTGCTTGCAGACTCACTTTGGACAGCTACAGCGCTATCACACGGTAACCAGTGCGACCAATCTTCAAACCCCGTATTCAGCGTTTGCTCTATAAGTAATGCTCGCAGGCCGGTGCAATCAATAAATAAGTCCCCTTCAATCAGGCTACCATCTTCTAGCTTTAACGCATTGATAGACCCTGTTTGATCGCATTGACTTATCGTTTCTATTTTTCCTTCAATGCGATTAACCCCCCGCGATTGGGCTAATTCTTTTAAAAATTCACCATAGCGTGTCGCATCAAAATGATACGCGTAATGTAAGCCCACTAATTGGGTATTAGGAATGTTTTTGAGATGGGCAAATTTATGCGCTTTTGCAGCTTGGTAGTTGAGAGAGAAATCCCAAAAGTCAGGGGCGTTTTGTGTTTGGTTTGCTTTCAACCAAAAATGATAAAATGCGCAAAACGGGAAGTCCTTACCTATTTCGCCAAAAGCGTGCATATAACTGTGCCCTTGGCTACGCCAGTTTTCAAACTCTATCCCCAGTTTAATGGTTGCACCAGTCGCCTTGATAAATTCTTTTTCTGAAATACCAAGAGCCCCATTTAAATGCAAAATAGGGGGAATACTTGCCTCACCAACGCCAACAGTGCCAATTTCGGCAGATTCAACGAGAGTAATATCAAGTGATTTTCCAAGCACTTTGTTGAGTAGTGCGGCGGTGATCCACCCAGCAGTTCCACCACCGGCAATCACAACTTTTGTTATTTTTTTTGCTTCCATAGTACACCTAACACCAATTTCAATTCATTGAGTGTAGCCCACTGATATAAAAAAGCCCTTGTAAAACAAATCACAAGGGCAATTTTCTATCGCTGTTTAAGCTAATTACAGCTTGTAGCTGAAACCTAACAGGAATGTACGACCGTAGTCTTGGTAATCACGTACTTGCAGTGCGTTATCACCTTGTAGAGACGTGAACGGCTCTTCTGTGATGTTTTGCACTTGGAATGTAACACTCAAGTTTTCGAGACCTTGGATACCGGCTTCTGCAAAATCATAGCCGATTTGAGCATCCCAAATTGTTTCGCCTTTGATATCAACTTGTGTGGTTGCAAATCCTGCTCCATAAATATCACCTTTAAAGTCGCTACGCTTACGCATGCTAGTACGTGCTTGGAAACCGTTGCGCTCAAAGTACACTGTTAAGCTATCAATTTGATCAGATAACCCTGGTAATTCATACTCATTACCATTTGGGTCTGTAATATCCTGCTCAACACCAGTATGGCTTGCGATTAAACCAAAACCATCCAGTGATTCACTGAACATTGTAAATGGCAGTGTTAATGAAAGCTCATAACCCCAAAGGTCACCAGAGCCACCATTTACTTTACCAGAACCGGTACCAGTTGAATTCGAAGGAATTTCACCCGTAGATGGGTCCGCCACACCACTCATATCGATTTCGTACTTACCGTCAAAAATCCATTGCGTGATATCTTTATAGAAAACTGCAGCAGCAAAGTACCCTTCTTCATGGAAGTAGTTTTCGTAGCTTAAGTCAAAGCCAGTTGCTTCTTTAGGCTCAAGTTCTGGGTTGCCCCCTGAGACACTCCAGTAGTTTCCATTATCATCAGGTTGCTGATTATATGATGCACTTACAGATGCATTCATTTCATCCAAACGAGCACGAGAAATCGTTTTCGCAGCGCCGAAACGTACAGTTTGCTCTTCATCAATTGCAAACGATAAGTTTAAGCTTGGCAAAAAGTGGCTGTAGTCATGGCTAATATCTGTAGGAGAGACAACAACTTCACCATCAATTGTATTCGCAGCAAAACCTTGCGAAGACTGCTCAGTTTTAACATAGCGAACACCAATGTTACCTGTCACAGGGATTGAGCCTATTTCTGCATTGATATCAGCTTGAGCGAAGAACGCGGTTACTTCCTCCTGAACTGTCCAAGAGCGAGTTAAATGCTTTGAGTCATTTAAACTTTCACGGAATAAATCATAGTAGCCATCCTCAACAAGCGCATTTGTATCATAAGCAATCATGTCACCCATACCAATAAAGTCTAAGCTTGCGCTGCCTAAACGATATTCCTCAGGAACAATCATCATCCCTGGATTGTCGAGCGAGAAACCTGCTAATGTCATGAAGTACCCTTCTGACTCTTTGCTCTTCTCACGATCACGATATGACATACCAAATGACACGCGGCTAATATACGCGTTATCGAGGACTTTGCTTGCAGCAAGTTTCAATGTGCTTAGTTCATCATTAATTTCAGGTGCATTGATAAAACCATCTTGTGCCTGATGTTTATAACCGGAAATATCATTACCATCGGCATCGACTAGGCCGTATTTTAAGTTAAGTGGTTTACTTTCACCCCAAGATAGTGGGCCTCCTAACTGAATTAGATCGTAGTCACTGTAATCAAGTTCATGAGAGAACTGTGCACCAGTGTTACCGCCATCAAATACATAGCCTATATTATCTGCCACACCACGATCATTACCGCGGCCTGTACCTGAATAACTCTCTATACTCCAAATTTGACGCTCAACTTCTGAACGACTCGCATCAAACTCAACTGACCATTCGTCATTAATATCGTATTTAGTATTGAAACCAAACTGAGTTAGTTCTGCATTACGCTCTTCATAGTCATTACGAACAACAACACGTTGACCTTCTGTTACTGCACTAGTGATAAAACCAGAATTTTCATCAATAACCAAATTTGTTGCTGGAATTTCTTCAGCTGACATTGAGCCTTGACCCCAACCAAATGGCACCTCAATACCACGTAGGATTTTCTCATCAGAAAAATCAACATACAATGCATCGAATGTCATATTTAAGCGGTCATTCGGTGCTGCTTCAATAACGAGCATTGCTGAATCACGCTCAAGCGTTGATGACCGAACAAACGGCTTTGCACCACCTAACATTGAATAGGTATCTGTGTAACCTTCAACCTTTTTATCTGGGTAGCCCCATGAATTCCAGCGTTTCTCTTGGTTAGGTGAGCTCATTGTGTTGTAAGCAAATGCAACACCGATGGTGTCATCAGCAAACTGATCAATGTATGAAACCGTACCACGGAAACCTTTATCGTCACCGTCTGGGTTTAATTTATCAAAACCTGTTTGCTCATATTGGCCATTAAACATGATAACTTGCTCGCCTTTACTTAAAGGCTTAACAGTTTGCATGTCGATTACACCAGCAATACCTTCCGCTTCGATACCTGCGCTTGGTGTTTTGTATACCGTTACACCGCTCATTATTTCTGATGGGTAAAGGTCAAACTCAACACCGCGGTTATCGCCAATTGATACTTGCTCACGACCGTTAAATGTTGTTGCACTTTCGTTTTCACTGAAACCACGCACACTTACGCGACTAGCACGACCATCTAGACGTTGTGCTGTAAGGCCAGGAAGGCGTGCGATTGATTCTGCAATTGATGAATCAGGTAATTTACCGATATCTTCTGCTGAGATTGACTCAACAACTTCAGGAGTGAAGCGTTTCGTGTTAATAGATTCTACAACACTGCCACGAAAACCTTTTACTTCGATAACTTCAACGTTATCGTTTTTTGTTTTTTGGTCTTCTTCTGCAGCATACGCTACAAAGCTATTTAAACCTGCGGCTGTTAAAGCCAGAGTTAATATACTTGGTTTGAACATAGACATGATGTTTTCCCATTACCCAAATTGTAATGTCAACGCCTTGCAGTTATTCATGATAGCAATAGCTGTTAATCGCTGACTGATTTTGTTGTCAACACGAATATTAACGCTCAGATTATTTTCTTAACAAATTTATGCATACGTATTCAGACTAGACGATGCAAACAAAAATTAACAACAAATTTACACGCAGATGTTGTAATGCATTGTTTATTAATCGTTTATTTATAAAACAGAGACGTCAAATGTGAATGAAACATTTTTTATCCAACGTCGTATTGTATTGGGCACAAATACGTATGGAGCACGCCTCTACCTAGTTTATATAAAAGTTGAATGTCATTTAAAAAAGGTAAACGAACGCAAAGTGTTAATTGGTCTTACCAAAAACATTTTGCACCTTTATGGTGAAAGCCAATTAAATTATGCACCACGTAGGCGCGTTGTTTGGTATCACTCTAAACGGCAAAAATTGGTAAATAATTTACTCTTAAAAATAATCGCTGTAAAAGTGGACTCAATCCCTTAGTTTTACAACGCTGGCAGATGAAATTACCGTGCATACGTATGCAGAGTTTTTACAGCATCCCACCCTTCACGTATGCTTTTGACATTCTGGCAACATATTAATACGCGTTGCCCTAGGGTTTACATACACTGAGTGTCACGATGGAGAAAAACATGGCTCAAAAGCAGTGGTATAAAGGTGCGGTTATTTATCAGGTTTATCCGCGCAGTTTCCAAGACACCAATGGCGACGGCATTGGTGATATCAAAGGTATCATTGATCGCATTGATTACATTAAAAGCTTGGGTGTGGATGCTATTTGGGTTTCACCTTTTTTTAAATCACCCATGAAGGACTTCGGATACGACATTAGTGATTACCGCGATATCGATCCTATTTTCGGTAACCTAGACGATTTTGATGAATTAATTGCCCAAGCGCATGAGCGCAATATTAAAATCATCATCGATCAGGTATTGAGCCACACTTCAGATCAACACCAGTGGTTTCTCGATAGCCGTGAAGATAAAAATAATGATAAAGCTGATTGGTACGTGTGGGCTGACGCAAAACCTGACGGTACTCAACCAAATAACTGGCTGTCTATTTTTGGTGGTCCTGCATGGCAATGGGAGCCACGTAGAGGGCAATATTATTTACATAACTTTTTTGCTGAACAGCCAGATCTAAACTTCCATAACCCTGAAGTGCGTAAAGCCGTCCTTGATAACGTTGAGTTTTGGCTGAAAAAAGGCGTAGATGGCTTTCGTTTAGATGCCATTAACTTCTGCTACCATGATGCATTATTACGCGACAACCCCGCTAAGCCACCTGAGAAACGTCAAGGTCGAGGCTTTAGCGAAGACAATCCATATGCATTCCAGTACCACTATTACAATAATACACAACCTGAAAACTTAAGCTTTATGCAGGATATCCGTGCGTTATTAAATAAATACCCTGGCACAGTAGCCCTTGGTGAAATTTCATCTGAAGACTCACTAGCAACAATGGCTGAATATACATCGGGTGGCGATAAGCTTCATATGGGATATAGCTTTGAATTACTAACAAACGATTACAGCGCTGAGTATATTCGTAACACAGTAAGTACACTTGAAGAACGAATGACAGAAGGCTGGCCATGTTGGGCGTTTAGCAACCACGATGTTGAGCGTGTTGCGAGTCGCTGGAGCAAAGGGGATAACATCAACCCTGACCAATGCAAAATGTTAACAGCACTTCTTGCATCACTTCGCGGTAGTGTATGCATGTATCAAGGCGAAGAGCTTGGATTAGGCGAAGCAGAGGTTGCATTTGAAGACCTACAAGACCCATACGGGATAACTTTTTGGCCTAATTTTAAAGGTCGAGATGGTTGCCGCACCCCTATGCCATGGGATGCAAGTGATATAGAGCAAGCGGGGTTTTCTACAACAAAGCCGTGGTTACCTGTGGGTGAGCAGCACAAAGCAGTTGCTGTAAGCGCACAAGATGATGACAACAACTCCATTCTAAATGCATACCGTGAGTTTATGGCTTGGCGTAAAGCGAAAGATGTACTGCTAGAAGGAAGCATCGAGTTCATTAATACTGATGAGCCAGTACTTGCATTTTATCGCAGCCTCAACAGCACTAAGATGCTATGTGTGTTCAATCTAAGTGCACAACGCGCTGAATTTACAACTACTGATGTAATAACGCAGCAGCACAATGAACTATCACATCACACTGCTGAATTAACAGATAATACAGTTACTCTGCCCGGGTTTGGTTGTTTTTATGCAACTCTGAGTTAATCATCAGTTGTATTGTGAGAAGGCCCTGCATTATGCAGGGCCTTTTTTCTTAATGATTTGTTGTTTTACTATTAATATAATCTGTCAGCGCGAATAGCACGCCCGAAACAACAAAAGTAACATGTATTAAAACCTTCCACAGTAATTCATCCGTTGAATGATTTGCCGAACTTATAAACACCTTTAAAAGCTCTACTGCCGATATAGCCACAATAGCGCTTATTAATTTCATTTTTAGGCCAGAGAAGCCCACTTTACCCATCCAAACGGGTCTGTCTTCATGGTTATCTATATTGAGTTTAGAAACAAAATTTTCATAGCCACTAAAAATAATGATTAATAATAATCCCGCTAATAAAGCGGTATCAACCAGTGTCAAAATACCAACCAAGAGTTCCTGATTGCTCGCTGTGAATGTATTTAAGGCCATGCTGTATAAGTATTTAAAAAACTTTAATAGTAGAATCACAACCGCAACTAACAAACCGATAAAAAACGGGGCTAGCAACCAACGAGAGCGGAAAATAAAAGTTTCTACGACTCGCTCTAGTGTTGATGGAACTTTTTTAGGTTTTGTTTGCGACACTGACTCTGACATAACTACACGCTCATTTTATTTTTAAAATTATGTGGATAATACGTGGTTTACAATGCCAATGACTAGTTTCTACAGACAAAAAAATGATTATTTTTTGCTTATCTTAACGATAAAAATATTTCGTTATCTTTTTTAGATATTTAGTTTATAAATTCACTCAAGCAAAGTGGATAACAGTTTGCGTTCCATTACTGCGCTTTTCGATGGCAGTAACTATTAATTATGTTGATTAGGAATAATTAAATGAACAAAGCATTGCTAGCACTAATTTTGGCACCTGTATTAAGCGTGTCAGCGTCATACGCAATCGCTAACGAAGCACCTGAAGCGTCACCAGAAATGATCAAAGAATTCACTGAAATGTGTTTAAACTGGGCAAAGGACGACGATATCAGCAATGAAGAATTAAAACCATACGTATTAAAATGTGTTAACGATGAACTTGAAGCTGAAGGCTTTAAGAAAGTAAAAGACGTACAAATCTAATTTATCGTTGATAGCTAATAAAAAACCGGAGTTGACACAATGATGTGCGCTCCGGTTTTTTATGTTCAGCTATTCTATTGCTTTAACAGACAGGCTACTTTTTAGCCTTTGTTGCAGCTTTCTTTTTAGCGGGGGCCTTCTTCTTACTTTCTTCGACCCATTTTCCACCTTGATAATGAGCTGTCCAGCCTGTTGCTTTGCCGTCTACCTCTGTCATCACATACTGTTCTTTATTTTTACGGCTATAACGAACAATTGATGGGTTACCATCTGGATCATGCGTAGGAGCATCTGCTAGGTAATAAAACTTCTCAGAAATACGGTCTCTAAAACGTTTTAATTCTTCAACTTTAGGAGCTCGCGTTTCCCGTGATTTCGGGAATGTATTCGCCGCTAAGAAAATACCCGACGCGCCGTCACGCAGCACAAAATACGCTTCTGACTTTTCACACTCTAATTCAGGTAAATGGACAGGATCTTCTTTTGGTGGCGCAGCTTCACCATTTTTAAGTAGTTTACGGGTATTTTTACAATCATCGTTACTACAACCAAAATATTTACCGAATCGGCCAGATTTTAGTTGCATATCAGCACCGCATTTATCGCATTCGATTATTGGGCCGTCATACCCTTTAATTTTAAACGTGCCTTGCTCAACCACATAACCTTTACAGGCTGGGTTATTACCGCAGACATGCAGCTTACGGGTTTCATCAATTAGGTATGAATCCATAGCTGTTTCACAGATAGGGCAACGCTTCATTTGCATCAACGTTTCTGTCTCGACGTCTTCAACATCGGCAGCAATGGCTTCATCACCAGAAACAAGATTCATTGTCGTAGTACAGCGCTCTTTGGGTGGTAAGTTGTATCCTGTACACCCTAAGAAAACACCAGTCGATGCAGTACGAATCCCCATTTTACGGCCACAGGTTGGACAATCAATATCTGTTTCAACCATTTGGTTCTGACGCATACCACCTTGTTCTTCATCTCCTGAAGCGATTTCAAGCTGTTTTGAAAAGTCTGCATAAAACTTATCGAGTACTTGCGTCCAGATGCGCTCGCCTTCAGCGATATCATCTAGGCGACCTTCCATTTTTGCTGTGAAATCAAAGTTCATTAAATCTTCAAAGTTTTCAACTAAGCGGTCAGTAACGATCTCTCCCATTTTCTCAGCAAAGAAACGACGGTTTTCAACTCGCACATAACCACGGTCCTGAATGGTTGAAATAATTGAGGCATACGTTGATGGACGCCCAATACCTCGTTTCTCAAGCTCTTTAACCAAGCTTGCTTCACTAAAACGAGCAGGTGGTTTTGTAAAATGTTGTTTCGGGTCAAGCTCAACTAAGCTCAGAATTTCACCTTGCTTTACAGCGGGGAGTGACTGATCTTCTTCATTTTTCTTACGCACAGCAGGCTGTACTCTTGTCCAACCATCAAAACGAAGGACACGGCCTTTTGCTTTTAATTGGTAATCACCCGCGCCAACCGTTAAGGTTGTTAAATCATATTCTGCTGGCACCATTTGACACGCGACGAATTGACGCCAAATTAACTCATATAATTTTTTCGCATCGGCTTCAACACCGTCTAAATGACCCGACAATACAGAAACACTTGAAGGACGAATCGCTTCGTGCGCTTCTTGTGCATTGCCTTTAGAGCTGTAGCTAATAGGTGCTTTTGGTAGGTACTTATCACCGAACTGCTCAGCAACATAGTCACGGCACATTTCAACCGCATCTTTTGACAAGTTGGTTGAATCAGTACGCATATAGGTAATATGACCTGCTTCATACAAACGCTGAGCAAGCATCATGGTCTTTTTAACACCATAGCCTAAGCGAGTGCTCGCGGCCTGTTGCATAGTCGATGTAATGAAAGGAGCACTCGGTTTGCTTTTACTTGGCTTTTCTTCAACGCTTACAACTTCATACTGAGCTTTCTCAAGGTCACGAACCGCAGACATTGCTTGCTGCTCGTTAACAGGCTTAAATGCCTTATCAGCGTGTTTTGTAACTTCAAGGCGTAAGGCAGACTCACTATTTTTAACATCGGCATGCACATCCCAAAACTCTTCAGGAATAAATGCTTTTATTTCACGTTCACGTTCTACCAGCAAACGAACAGCAACAGACTGAACACGGCCTGCAGAAAGACCGCGTGCAACTTTGGCCCACAACAACGGCGAGACCATAAAACCCACTACTCGGTCAAGGAAACGGCGTGCTTGTTGCGCATACACCATATCGGTGTTTAATTCACCGGGTGTTTCAAAAGCTTGCTGAATCGCATTTTTGGTAATCTCGTTAAAAACAACACGCTTATATTTCTCTGGCTCACCACCGATAATCTGTTCGAGGTGCCATGCAATCGCTTCCCCTTCTCTATCCAAATCGGTTGCGAGATAGATTTTATCGGCATTTTCTGCAAGCTTCTTTAATTCTTGAACGACTTTCTCTTTGCCAGGCAAAACTTCATAATGGGGTTCCCAGCCTTTCTCAGGGTCAATTCCCATACGTGCAACAAGATTTTTGTAATCTCGTTGTTTTTTATACGCAGCTTTTTCTTCTGGTGACATTTTTCGAACCTCAGCAGGGGTTTTCGTTGCTGCTGTTTTCGTTTTGCCTGAACCTGAAGTCGGTAGATCACGTACATGCCCAACACTGGACTTGACGATAAAATCGTTACCTAAGTATTTATTAATTGTTTTAGCCTTTGCTGGAGACTCTACAATTACAAGTGATTTGCCCATAGCTGCCTATTTCTGACCAAGAATTTTAAAAGTTTTTTGCCCTTATAAATGTATATCTATCACATCAAACAAATTAGTATGATTTATTAACATCGGAGCACGAATATTTATAGGTATATCTACAAACACCAATTGTTACAAGCTTTTAATCGAAACTTTTAACCATTGACTGAATAATTGAACAATTTTTGCTGCTAAATTAGCCAAAATGATAATTTGCTGTATTTTTATGGGGAATATATAGAACAGCAACAAAAATGCCAACCTTCTGGTTGGCATTTTTTTAAATTTAAACAATTAAATACTTGTTAACCATCATCACTGATTGCGATTGGAGCTGAGGTAACTAAGCCTTTACCTGTGGTAAATTGAACAACTAGGTTCCCCTCTGCTTTTTTATTTGCTTCAGCCTCTCTACTAATTGTTAAACCAAAAGACATGGCTGACGTTTGACTAGTATTAGGCAGCTCAAAGCCAGATGTTCCACTGTAATCACCATTATCAGTGCTCACTGAAACCGCCGTACTCGCTGGTAATGGGTTATTGTAAACATCTGAAAAATAAAGCTCGAAACTTAAAGCAGCCAATTGGTTGCCAACCATCGCTGTGGTTATATTTATTGAACCTAAATCACAGTAATCAGTGTTATCTGTAGGTTCTAAGTCCAAAATAACGGCAGTTGATGAGTCACCAGCTTGACGATAAATCGTATTACACTGCGCTATATCAACCCCTAATTGCATTGCATTGTCAGTAAAAACTGTTGGGTCTGCTGCAGTTTTTTCATTGAGAGCCGAAGCAAATCGATTACGTAACTCAGCTTTCGTAACGACAAAACGAGTGTATGCTTCACTGCCGGACATAACAATTTCAAAAGTATCCCGAATATCAATGACTTCTTTGGTACATAAACTTTCAAACGTTGCTCCCACGGTTGGGGTAGTCGCGCTTTCAGTACACACTAAACCATTGTATTTACCATCAGCAAGTGTATGCATTCCATTTAAGTCAATATCCCAATTTTCCTCAAATTGTCCTGCATTGGTATTTGTTGGGCTACAGGGATCAGTTGCATCACCTTCTTGGCAAAATTCAGCTGACTTCGTCACAGTGCCACTCACTGGGTCGTAAATAGCTGCTAAACCGTCATAGAAACCATTTTCATTATGGTCGATAAAAGCTTCTGGTAAGTCATAGCCACTGTAATATTCATTAGTATCAAAGCGGCCATTCCCATTAATATCAATATATGATTCTTGACCCTTTGCTGTCACCAACACCGTCGAACGTGCGCCTAATGGTACACCATCGTCAAAAAACGCAGCATTTCTAATTCCAGCCATACAAGGGGCTGCGGAACCAAAATAAAGGTCACAATTGATAACACCTGTTTTCGGGTTGATACTGTTTATTTTATTGCCCCACTTATCCTCGGTAAATGGCTTTGGATTCTGTGAACGCCACTGCGCAACACATTGACCATCAACTGTATTACACTCAAGTTGAGGGTTAAATTCAGCACCATCAAGAGTGCCAACCGCCCCACCTTCTGTTGTTAAATACACAGCCGTACCATCTGGTACAGGGTTATTAAAGTGATCAGCTAAATAAACAGAGATATCCGTGGTATCACCAATATAATTAAGTGCTTCTATGTTAATTATAGTAGGGCCAGCTGTGAAACTATTACCATCGGGTAAACCTGAACTAATAGAGACTAAATCTGATACACTCACCACTTGCTCATCAAGTGACACTAATGATAATTCACCTACAGGACACGATACATTACTATTACGTTCCGCTTCTGCTTTTTGGCATTCTAAATACAACTCCTGCCAACACGTGACATTATTATTCTGATCAGCAGGTATGAGCTCTTCAGGTATATAACACGCCTGTACACGTACCGCTTGTGGCACAAAGCCAGCATTTACTTGAATGCGAGCAAGCCCTTCAGAATCGGTAGAGACACTTGCATGTGAATAGCCACCTGCATCTGTTACCTCAGATAGTGAAATGCCACCGTTGGTTGAGCTTAAACGAAAATCCATTCGTTTTTGTTTTGCAGCATTACCGATTTCATCCGTTAGCTTAAATGTTAATTGACTAATTTCCTTACGAGATACGCCACCAGTTCCTTTTAACGCTAAAACATTTTCAGTGGCTTCAATGAATTCTATTGAACTGACTTCTGCAGCAGAAACAGGAACGTTTACATTAACTACTTTGGGCGTGCCACCGGTGAGCACTGTGGCTGTCACAGTATCACCTTGCGAAGTATTACATCCATTGGTTCTGTATGTAGCCGTTGCAACCCCGCTAATACTGGTTGCTTTTGAGTCCATTACAGCCAATCCCGACTCTACGCAACCAGACGTAAACTCAACATCGAGCGGTGTTACAATAGGGTTTCCGTTGCTATCAAAAATCGAAACGGTGATCACCGTAGTTGCACCAGCAGCCAATGGAACATATTCACCGTCGATTGGGTTACCTGACGCATCAAGTTTGTTGTATAGGCCATTGGTGATTTCAACATTAAGCTCTGCGGTGGCAATTTCAAATGCTTTTGAAAGAGTCACTGACTTGGCTGTCACCGACACTTCACCTGCACCACTGTTTGCACCTGGTTGTAGTTTTAAAACCGCGAAACCAAAAGGATCCGTTAATGCTTTGCCAGACTCAGGTAATAAACGACCTAGGTCAGTAGATAACTCTGCGATAATTCCTTCAATTCCATCACCTGAGCTGGTATCGGTAACTTTAACCAGAACGTCAATGAGTTGATCAGATGAAAACTGATTAACAACAACACAGCCCGATGATAAATACGTTGTTTCTAATGAAGTCGTATAGCGATTAGCATCCCAGTCTGCCGCACAACCTTTTAAAAGCTTAATATCAAGTGCGGCTTCTGCATTTTCGATTGGGGCATCATCACCGCTCGAAATAAAACCGGCGATTTTAGTAATTGTGTTACCACTTTCATCAGTGTATGTAGCTACAACTTGACCCGCACCTTTTGAATTACCGCTACTTAAAGTAACAAATGCTTCGCCGTTGGCGTCTGTAAGTGCCGTCCCTAATACAGGCGTAATTTTACCTGTATAGTTGGTAGAGAAAGAAATCAGTTGACCTGCTAAAGGCGTCTCATCGTCTAATAGAGTGGCTGTTACTGTTCCTTTATTATCTTTACTTACTGGGTTTTCTACACTAAATGGGAGGCCTGAGGCATCAACAATAGAGACGCCCAATGTCACTGTGCCACTCACACTTGAATCATCTGACTCAGAACCGTCTGATGTAAATGCAAATGTATCAAAATAGGTTTCGCCACTGACAGTATAAGAGGCTGTCACAATACCCGCACCGGCAACATCACCCGCTGTAAGCGTCATGAGTGCGTTACCATCGTTATTTGTTAATGCTGTACCTGATGAAGGGGTTAGCGATCCAATATCATCGGCAAGTGTGAATGTAACTCTTTGACCCGAGATAACTTCATCATCACGTTTTAAAGTAGCAACTAGGTCTAATGGTGCACCAGCGGTTACTTCATTATTGCTAGTTTGAGTTCCTTTAACAAAACCATTTAATGTAACCGTGAAAGTTTGATCGCCAGTTTGCGCATTGTCGCCCGCTGTTGAAAAGCTAAAACTACCAGAGAAAACAGTACCTGAGCTTGAGGTAAAACTGGCAATAATTTCATCTGCGCCAGCTTGGGTGCCTGCGTTTAATTTAACTTCAGCATTACCTTCACTGTTAGTCAGCGCTGAGGGTTGATCTAAAGTCCCCAAGTTATCCGCTAATGAAAATGTTATTTTTTTACCTGTTACATCTGAATTGCTACTCGTTAAAGAGGCGCGAATCATTAAGGGCTGATCGGCTGTTACATTATTCGATTCAGTACCATCAGCGCTATACCCTTGCACTGTTATTGTATAAGTTGGGTTATCAGTAGTATTCCCACCGTCTAATGAACCCCCTTCTTTCTCAAGTGATCCACCACCGCCACAGGCGACTAAAAGTGAGCTGAAAACTATAACACTTAGCCATCGCAATAAAGGCATTGACCTCTCCCTAGTTAGCTATTTTCATATTTACATTATTGTTTACCTGATATTAACCTAAAATCTGGACGAATATCATAATTATTTTATCTGAATTGCATCGAATTAATTCTAATATTTATCGAATTTTTCTGTATAAAAATCTTCATGCTGGTAGGCTATGGCAAAATTTATAAAAATATAGATTAGGTGTATGTCAAAAGTCCGTTCATTGAGTCTCACATCTCGTATCATGATTGGTATGGTCTTGGGTGTGATCGTTGGTTTTATCTTCCAAGCAATTTTAGCGGGTGAAGACGATTTCCTTATTCCACTAGGGTTATTCTCTTTGCCAATTAAAGCATTTTTCGTTGATGGTATTTTCCACATTGGTGGTCAAATATTCATTGCCAGTTTAAAAATGCTCGTCGTGCCCCTCGTATTCGTTTCCTTGGTGTGCGGTACGTGTAGTTTAAGCGATCCAAAAACACTGGGCCGTTTAGGGGGTAAATCAATTCTACTTTACTTGGTTACAACAGCGATCGCGATTACTGTTGCGATCACACTTGCACTGTTATTTAATCCTGGCGAGGGTATAAATTTACCGTCAGATGCAACCTACAGTGCGAAAGAAGCCCCGACTCTTGCGCAAGTTATTATTGGGATGTTCCCAACCAATCCAATTGATGCAATGGCAAATGGAAATATGCTACAAGTTATTGTTTTTGCCCTTCTTTTTGGCGTGGCAATGGCTTTAAGTGGTAAAGCAGGTAAGCGAGTTGCTAGTGTATTTGAAGACCTTAACACTGTTATTTTAAAGCTTGTAACACTGCTAATGAACATTGCACCTTATGGCGTGTTCTTTTTAATGGCAAAACTATTTACAACCATCGACTTTAAACTGATTAAAAGCTTGGCACTGTATTTTAGTATTGTGATGCTGGCATTATTTATTCACGGTTTAGTGAACTACAGTATTCTTTTAAAAGTGTTAACAGGACTAAACCCAATAACGTTCCTAAAGAAAATGAAAAATGCGTGTCTGTTTGCATTTAGTACATCAAGTTCAAGTGCAACGATGCCAATCACACTGGAAACTGCCACTAAAAAATTAGGAGCTCAGAACTCAGTAGCTTCATTTACGGTCCCATTAGGCGCGACTATTAATATGGATGGCACCGCTATCATGCAAGGTGTTGCGACCGTATTTATTGCGCAAGTATTTTCTGTTGATTTAACTATATCAGATTACTTAATGGTTATTTTAACTGCGACTTTAGCCTCGGTTGGTACTGCAGGTGTACCCGGTGTAGGTCTGATTATGCTAGCGATGGTGTTAAATCAAGTAGGCTTGCCTGTAGAAGGTATCGCTATCATTATCGGTGTTGACCGTTTACTTGACATGACGCGAACAGCTGTCAATGTAACTGGTGACTGTATGGTGACATGTGTGGTAGCAAAATCGGAAGGACAGTTCGATGAGAAAGTCTTTAACGACCCTGACGCAGCCAAAGACCTAGAAGATTATCACAAATCAATTAAATAAATTTGGTCAATAAAAAACCCGCTCCTGAAGCGGGTTTTTTATTCGCATGAAAGCAAATAAATTTAAGGATTCATTCCTTTAAAACGTGACATTAAATTTACCCCTGCTTGACTGATACTTGAGCTCAGACCCACCGCGAGTTTATCCGTTAAGTTCTTTTTAACTTTGTACTTTACTTTATATATTTGGCGTTCATCCGCTTGGTTTAGCAAGATATCATCACTGGTTTCAATTTTGTCCACTAAGCCTCTATCAAAGGCCTGAGTTGCAAACCAATGTTCACCTGTGGCAACCGAATCGATATCAAGTGAAGGACGTTGTTCACTCACGAAGGTTTTAAATAAACCATGTGTTTGTTCTATTTCCTCTTTAAACTTCTCACGGCCCTTCTCTGTATTTTCACCAAAGAGTGTCAAGGTACGCTTGTATTCACCAGCAGTGATTTGCTCAAAATCCACATCATTCTTCTTCAAAATTTTATTGAAGTTGGGTATTTGTGCAATAACCCCTATAGAACCGACAATTGCAAATGGCGCAGCAACAATTTCGTTAGCAACGCACGCCATCATATAGCCACCACTGGCTGCAACCTTATCAATTGCAACGGTTAAATGAATACCAGCATTGCGTAAGCGTTGCAGTTGAGATGCAGCAAGCCCATAGCCATGAACCACTCCACCACCGCTTTCTAAGCGTACCAATACTTTGTCTTTTTCTTTGTCAGCAATGGTAAGAATTGCAGTGATTTCTTCACGTAAGCTTTCAACTTCATGGGCATCTATACTTCCATTAAAATCAATCACATATAATCTTGGCTTAGGGTCTTTATCTTGCTGCTCTTTTGCCTCAGCTTTTTGTTGTTTAAAGTAGGCCTTAAGCTCTTTTTTAGAGAGCGTATTTTCAATAAAGTTTTGCTTAAGATCAGCCAATTGCTCACTTAAATCATCAATGCTTATCTCGCCTTTCTTAGCCTTTGGCTTAACAGCAGCACCCACAATAATCGCAACGATGGCAGCAACAGCAACCACAAAAGTAAGGGTTTTGGCAAAAAACAAGCCATATTCATATAAAAATTCCAAACACTCTCTCCATTAATTGTTAATTCGCCACAATTTACCATGCTTTAAGGCAAAAAAAAGCCACATTATGTGGCTTTTTACTTAATTGGCGGATTTCACTTATTCTGTGACAACATCCGTATTCGTAACCTGTAGAAATTGACCGCGAGCTGCTAAGAAAGTCCCTATTTGCAGCTGCATTTCAGTGGTCGCTGCTGCACTCTCTTGCGCTGTTGCACCTGAGTCTTCAGTAGGCACAGGTGTTAGCACAGAGCTGTGATGTCCTTTAGTAAACTTAACTACATAACTCATAGGATCTGCGGTAGGCGCTTGTGTTTCAGCCACTGTCGTTAACCCCATAAGCTTTGCAAGAGGCAGACTCCCTGCAATTGGGTTGCTTGCAACCATCGGTGGAATAACTTGGTCTGCTTTATTATCTGCACCATCACCCACAACAACACTCATGTATACTGGTGTACCAAGCGCTGCAACTGCAGATGCATAGTTAGAGGGATCGCCACTGTCTAGTGCGGTTTGTGCTGCAAACGCAAATTGCGTTACTACGCCTTGAATATTAGCAAGTTTTTCGGTTTCACCAGCCATAGTTAATGAACCCACATACTCTTTATATGCACATGCTACAAAAGCCGTTTGATCAGCGGCTAAAGAACCACAATTTGAAAGTGCTTCATTTTGTGAATACGCACTAAACTCAGCCGACTCTTCAATACCAGCAGCAAGTAACACAGAACCTTGTACAAATGGGCCAAACCTAGCTGATTCGATTAAGAAACTTGCAAGACCACCGCCACCACTGGCCAGTGCAACGCTTTTTACATTAAACAGTGGATCAACTTGTTCATCCAACGGTGAATTAGCAACCGCGATAAATGCAGGCGCCACTACAGAGCCCAGTGAATGGCCAAGGAAAGAGACATCTTGTGCATTAAGATCAGCTTGGCCTGTGAAGTTCAAGCCCATACGTAAACCTAATAAATCAGCTACCGATTGACGTAAGCTATCACGTGCAACTAATAATGACTGCAAGTTCATGTAGCTTAACACCGACCCAGTCGATGCATTAAAATCATCGGTGCCATCGCCATTAACATCAACACCGCGCTCACCATGTCTTGGGTGATCAATTGCTACAGTCGCAAAACCTTGAACTGATAACTGAGCCGTAATGGCTAACATGTCTTCTTTTTTAGACGTAATACCATGTTGTAAAATAACAATTGGCCAACCACCCTCTGGCATTACAAGCTCATCTTCTCCTAATTGCACTCGGACAGCATTAATTACAGGCAAAATTGGCTTCGTAATTTGCACCGGTACATTAGCCATGCTCTGTGTTTTTGGGATGATATTGTACTTAGTTAGATGTTTCGTTTGGTCAAGCCCTAAATCACGCAATTTACCACCACTTAGCGCCATACAAAGACCATCATTCTCGCTAATTGGATCCGTTGGAAATGATGCTCCCGCAGAAGACGCATAACCAAGTACTGCCACACCACTGTCACACAACCCTTGCCAATAGGTTGCCGACAAATCACTGACATCAGTCCCCGTTGGTGTACCTAGGTACATGGGTAGCATCACGCTGCCTTTTTGATATTGCACCCCTGCAAAAGCTGGCGATAAACCAGTAATACCCCGTGATGCAAATACTTGCTCAACTGTCATAACAGGTCGCTCTGGGATTTGCACTGTAGGACGCGGTAAAGCGTCTTGGGTTAGGCTGGCAGCTAGCAGTTGTTTCACAGTGCCTAATACTTGACCTGCTGATTGCATTGTCATTGCCGCTGAGTAAATGATGTCATCTTTACTGATTTGACCACCTGAAGTGACAGCATTTTCATAGCTGTTAATGACTGCTTGAAGTGACTTTTGAGAATCAGTAATAAGCGGTGCTTCTTCACTAACAAGCGCATACGTAGACGAAGGCTCAATTGAACGACCTTCAGAGTCCAACAACGACGTCGTTAATACATTTATATATGTACTACCCGCTTTAAATGGTTTTAGCGGAATAACAGCGACAGAATCACTCGAACCTTGCGTAATAAAATCAACACCAAAAGTGAGTTCTGATACCAGCTTACATGCAATACCTGCAGGTACTTGTGAACAGGTCTCATCAGTTTGACTTGCACCCATCACAACTTCAAAAATACGTACAGCACCAGGCCCGCCCGCCGAAGCGGCATCAAGCGAAACACCTGGAGGGAATGCGAGGTCGATTTTAAACGGAGTCTGTGTTGACCAACCATCGAGTGCACCCAATGCAAGTTGAGGATTAGCATACGCGGCACGAGGAACACTGACATTGTTGTCATCTAATTCGCCAGGGATATTCAGTGTACCGTCTAGTGTGCCACTCATTAATAAGTCATTTGGCACAGAGATAACACTGTTGGCAGGGTCAAACTTAACTGTCGCGCTAGGGATGATAGGAGGGCTGTCATTTTTTACATCTTCTAATGTTTCTCCTCCACCACAGCCGGTAATGACTGATGCAATGGCTAGTGAAAGTAGCAATTTTTTCATAATTTCGCTCCGCGCAAATCTTATTGTTATTGTGTGTTCAAGTATAAAAGTAGTCGCTAGACTGCCTTTAGTTAAGTTAATTTAATGTAATTAGGTTATTAATAAGACATTAGACCAGTTAAAGTTAACGTAAAGTTTCAATTTTCGCCACCTTAATTTGCAATAAATTCGATAACTTGGCTTTTTGCTATGGTAAAATAGAAAAAAATGTAATCAATGGTACTTTTATGCACACATATAAAGCTGCTGAGAATGCGCTAAAAGACAAAGTAATTCTAATAACAGGTGCCGGTGATGGTATTGGTCGCGTTGCCGCATTAACCTATGCAAAGCAGGGTGCCACTGTTATTTTACTTGGAAAAACAACCAGTAAACTTGAAGCTGTTTACGATGAAATTATCAATGCGGGTGGTCCACAACCTGCTATTGTGCCAATGGACTTAAAAGGCGCAACTAAGCAAAACTACCGTGATCTAGCTGCTACTATAGAACAACAATTTGGTAAATTAGACGGACTACTCAATAACGCTGGAATTTTAGGGTCGCTCGGCCCGCTTGAGCACTTTTGCGTTTCAACTTTCGAAAATATCATGAAAGTTAATGTGACAGCGCAGGCTATGATCACTAAATATATGTTCCCAGTACTTCGTAAATCGCCGAGTGCTTCTGTGATATTCACATCGTCAGGCGTTGGCCGCAAAGGGCGTGAGTTTTGGGGAGCATACGCTATTTCAAAATTTGCAGTTGAAGGGATGATGCAAACATGGGCATCTGAAGTGGGTAAAACTAATATCCGTATTAACTGTATTAACCCTGGTGCAACGCGGACAGCCATGCGCGCGTCTGCCTACCCAGGTGAAGACAGAGATAAATTGGCTACTGCAGAAGATTTAATGCCAACCTATTTATATCTGATGAGTGATGATTCTAAAGAAGTGAATGGTCAATCACTTGATGCACAGCAAAAATAAAAAACGCGGGTATTAAACCCGCGCTTTACTGTTCATTAACGGCGCTTAGTTTGTTTAACGCGGTGATTATGCTTTTTAACCGCTTTACGAATTTGATTAATCTTAGCACGCTTCTCTTTACGTTTATCTGGGATTACAGATAGCTTAGTTTGTGTCTCACGGCCTAGCTGTACTGTTTTACGCAAATAATTCACTGTGTCTAGGTCAAGCTCTGCCCATCCACCTTGCGGTAAACGTTTATCAAGTTCTAACTTACCATAGCGAATACGGATCAAACGAGACACTTCAACATCTTGTGACTGCCACAAACGACGCACTTCGCGGTTACGACCTTCAGTTAATGTCACATTAAACCAACGGTTAATGCCTTCTCCACCCATCGGCTTTATATTTAAAAATTTCGCAGGGCCATCTTCAAGCTCAACCCCTTTGGTCAAATTTCGTAACGTTTCGTTAGTAACTTCACCAAATACACGCGCCGAGTACTCACGCTCTACTTCATAACTTGGGTGCATCAAGCGATTAGCCAGTTCACCGTCATTGGTAAACAACATTAAGCCAGCCGTATTAATATCTAGGCGCCCGACCGCAATCCAGCGATCACCATCAACACGAGGGAGACGATCGAATACTGTGCGTCGGCCTTCTGGGTCTTTACGTGTACATAACTCACCTTCTGGCTTGTTATACATTAATACACGACAAATACGCTCTGCCTTATCTTCAATTTTTACTACATGACCGTCGACACGAATTACATCAGTTGGTTCAACACGATCACCTAAACGGGCAACCTTACCATTTACACTCACGCGATTTGCATCAATGTATTTTTCCATTTCGCGGCGCGAACCCACACCCGCTCTCGCCAACACTTTTTGTAACTTTTCAGTTTCTACTGTACTCATTCAGATAGTTCTCTCACAGAAGGATCACTCAATAGCTGGTTGATTTTACTTTCCTGAGTGTCAGGCAAAGGCGGTAACTCATCTAAACCAGCTAATGAAAAATAGTCTAAGAAAGTGGCCGTCGTTGCATAAAGCGCCGGGCGCCCTGGCACTTCTTTGTGCCCAACAACTCTTATCCACTCTCTTTCTAATAACGTTTTAATAATTCCTGAGCCCACCGTTACACCTCGTACTTGTTCAATTTCGCCACGGGTGATTGGTTGTCGATAGGCAATCAGAGATAATGTTTCTAACAGTGCTCTTGAATATTTAGGCGCACGTTCTTGCCATAAATTCGCAAGCCAAGGCGCAAGGCTTGCACAGGCCTGAAAGCGATACCCACTGCCAACAGCAACAAGATTTATGCCGCGAGTTTGATAATGCGTTTGAATCTGTTCAATTGCATTATTAATTCTGGGCATTGATACGCTTAACTCAGCTAAAACCGTTTCTTTTAAATGACGTTTAGACAGCGGTTTTCCAGCAACAAAAATCGCGGCTTCTATGATTTCGACAAGCTGTTCATCACTGATACGTTTTGTAGCCATTGCACCTAAAGGTCATTTTATTTCACTAACGCTCTATTATGACAGAAGTCACTGAAGGTTGGAAAATTTATTACTAAAAACCAGCGTAATTTACGCCATGCTTTTGCAGCGTGGATAAAACAGAGACCTTTTTGACAGTTTTAGCCATTAAAAAAGCGCTACAAAGAGCGCTTTTATCATTCAGAGTAAGTTATTGCGTCATTCAGCAACACTCACCCATTTTATAAACAGTTATTTTTCATTAAATTGCTGCGTTTTGGTAGCGTTTTACAAAGTCTGTCACCGCTTCGCCATTACATTTTAATGAATTTAAGTTACCTATTTTCTCACGTACAGGAGTTAAGCCTTGCTTAAGTGCTGTAATACACAGCTGAGTTTCTTTTTGCTGGTTTTTTGCAAAAACTTCAACCTGCGCTTTTTTTGGAACATGCTGTGAAGGTGCTTTTTTAGCGAGCTCACGAATGTCAGTTCCATTGCATAAAATACTTGGTGAAAAACGTGACATTGCGATGCCATGTTTTGCTGCTTCTTTACGAGCAGCGGTAAACCCTTCATTTGCACTTAAACTACATAACTTAGATTCGATACTGTTGTCTGCAGAAAAGTAGCTCGGGTTGCTTGCTAATGTGCCAAATGAGATAGACGCAATTGAAAGCATCACTAATTGTTTTTTCATGGTTTACCTTTAAGTAGTACATAATTTGAACGGGTGTGTTCGCGCATTATATAAACAAAAATAAGCAGATCAACTGAATTATTTATTTAATTTAATAATTAATAACGAGTTAACAATACCTTTAAGAAGTTAATCAATTGTGCAACATTTATTCATAGTGTTTTTCAAAATTTGCTCATGAATAGCCGTTAGTTTGATGGTAGAATTAACCTACTCGTTCTAAACAAAAATAACTTATAGGTGCACGATGAAGGTAATTTCATTCAACATTAACGGGCTGCGTGCTCGTCTACATCAATTGCAAGCCGTTATCGATAAACATCAGCCTGATATCATTGGCTTACAAGAAATTAAAGTTCACGATGAAGCCTTCCCTCTCGAAGACGTGCAAAAAATGGGTTATCACGTTTATTTTCATGGTCAAAAAGCGCATTACGGTGTAGCTATGCTGTGTAAGCAAGAGCCAAAGTCTATTGTTAAAGGTTTTGCGACTGATACAGACGAATCACAGCGCCGTATGATCAGCGTAACTGTGGCGCAAGAAAATGGCCGTGACTTAACGGTAATGAATGGTTACTTTCCGCAAGGAGACAACATTGCTCATGAAACAAAATTTCCTTATAAACGTCAGTTCTATAAAGATTTAATGACGCATTTAAATGATAACCACACGCCAGATCAAGATGTAATCGTGATGGGAGATATTAATATTTCACCGACTGACCTCGATATTGGTATCGGTGAGCCAAATCGTATACGTTGGTTAAAAACGGGTAAATGCTCATTTCAACCTGAAGAGCGTGAATGGCTAGCCACATTATTAAATTGGGGTTTTAAAGACACGTTCCGCGAGCTTTACCCTGAAAAAACAGAGCAGTATTCGTGGTTTGATTACCGCTCGAAAGGGTTTGATGACAACCGAGGACTGCGTATCGACGTTATTTTAGCAACTCCAACTCTTGCTGAGCGTTGTGTCGAATCTGGTATCGATTACGAATTACGTGGAATCGAAAAGCCATCAGATCACGCCCCTATCTGGTCTTCTTTTGACGCATGATAGAGCAATTGCAATGGCAGCTCCCTTTGTGGAGCTGTGTGGCTTTCATACTTTGGCTTAGCTTTGATAAAAATAACTTTGCACAGCTATTGGCAACGCCAATCAGACAAGTAGGTGTGCTTGCCTGTGCACTTGTGCTTGCTGTGCTGTGGCGTATAAAAGCCGGTATTTTACCTGGCCTCGAATTGCATATACTAGGGGTCAGTGCAGTTACCCTTATTTTAGGCTGGCGGTTGGCAATTTTTGCAAGTGTGCTCGCAAGTGCCTTGTTGATTTTAGTGGCTCAGTTGCCCATAAGCCTTCTGCCGATTCACTTACTTTTCACTGCCTTTATACCCATTTCGCTCAGCTACCTGTGTTTTGTGCTTTGCTATACCTACTTACCAAAACACTTTTTTATCTATATCTTTTTCTGTGCCTTTTTAACTGCTGCACTCATCGCCTGTATTAAAATACTCACCAGTGGCATGCTCTATTACGTTATGGGTGAATATAGCTTGATTGAAATTTCGCAAAACTACCTAATTTTATGTGCCATAATTTGGTTTCCTGAAGCGATGCTCAATGGCATGGCTATTACCTTATTGATCACCTATCGCCCACATTGGGTTAAAACCTTTTATGATAAGGACTACTTAGACTCATGAGTCTTCACTACCACTGCCCGCTTTGCAAACACGCACTGACTTTAACTGATAAAACATATCGCTGCGTGAATAATCACAGCTTTGATATTGCCAAAGAAGGCTACGTAAATTTATTACCCGTACAAAATAAAAAGTCGAAGCAACCGGGTGATAACCTCGACATGGTACAAGCGCGCCGCGCCTTTTTATCTGCTGGCCATTATGGCTTTTTACAGCACGCTATTGCACGCTTAGTCTCTAAATTAAAACCTGTGTCAGTAATAGATCTTGGCTGTGGCGAAGGGTTTTACACCCACGCGATAGCGAACTCATCGAATGCAACAGTGTATGGGGTCGATATTTCGAAACCGGCAGTGAAATATGCCGCAAAACGCTATGAAAATGCCCATTTTAGTGTCGCATCAATTAGCCAATCGCCCTTTGCAGATAGTGAAGCTGATGTACTGGTAAGTGTCTTTGCCCCGCTTTTTGCAGACGAACTCGCGCGCCTAGCAAAACCCCAAAGCACATTGATTGTGGCAAGCCCCGGCCCATGGCACCTTAAAGAGTTAAAGTCGTTTATTTACGCAGATGTTAAACCACATACCCAGATAGAAGCGCCCAATGGTTTTAGCACAAAATCGACAGAGCTACTTGAGCAACAAACCGTATTAAGTGTTGAAGACATTAAGCATTTGATAATGATGACGCCATTTGCGTGGAAATTTCGCCCTGAACATTGGCAAGAAATAGAACAAAAAGGCCCACAAACAGTGACATTATCATTTTATGTGAGCCAGTTTATTCGTGACTAAAAGTGTTCTTTTGTGAAGGCTTTGTCCATTTTTTCGAACATATCTTTTAGCAGTTGAGCCAAATCAGAATAGCGTGGTTTTTCAGTCGTTAATTGCGACTGGTAACCATGCGCTTTCATTTTACTATGAAGCTCTGTGTACCAGTTAAACATTGCAGGCTCTAACCGAGTTTCTGCGCGCTTACCTAACCACAACAAACCTTGCAATGGTAATGACAGAAAAAATAATGCAATTGTAATTGCTTGTGGGAAAAATTCACTGCCTAAGTAGTTTACTTGCATAAACACAGTCAGCATCGCCAGTATAGGCATTACTGTAATGGCAAGCTCAGTGGCTTTTATCACTTTAAATTCAGCAAACAAGGGAGCAAGCTCTTGTCGCATAGGCCACTTTTTGGCGTATTGGCGACCTGTTTGCACTTGTGACATGACACTTTTTTGCATCATCACTCCTAGGTTTTCATACTGTTTCACATGTGAGTGTAACACACTCCCGGACACAATCCCTGCAAAACCTGTCCTAGTTTTTTGTTAATCAGGCTAACGTTTAACAACTAAATGAGATAAAATATTATCGGCACAAGTCAACAAGACTTTAGTATAATTACGACCTAACTCTGTTAAGTGTAGCAACAAAATATGTTTTTACTATACTGGCACAGAACACTAATTATCAAGCCGTACTCACTCTGATATTGTATTTTTAGGACTCAGCTATGCCTTTGCAACCTTGCTCACCACGCCATGTTTTAGTATTAAACTGTGGTAGTTCAAGTCTAAAGTTCGCCATTTTAGACGCCACCACCTCCGACGAAATAATTTCTGGTCTTGCTGAACGATTAGGCTCAGAAACACCTTCAATTAAGTACAAATACAAGGGCAACAAGCAAGTTATTGAACTAGCAAATGGTCAAGCACATGACGCGGCAATCGCTGAGTTAGTTAATCTGGTGAATAGTTTAGGTTTAGCAGACAACCTAATAGCTGTCGGGCATCGTGTTGTTCACGGTGGAGAACATTTCACCGAGTCAGTGCTTATCGACAACGATGTATTATCTGCGATTGAAAAAACGGCAGCCTTAGCCCCCTTGCATAACCCTGCAAATTTACTTGGTATTCGCACTGCGCAGCAGGCATTTTCAACGCTGCCACAAATTGCAGTATTTGATACCGCTTTCCATCAAACAATGCCAAATATTGCTTACTTGTATGCCCTACCTTACTCGTTATACAAGGAGCATGGCGTGAGACGATACGGCTTTCATGGTACCAGCCATTTCTATGTAGCGGGTGAAGCGGCAAAATTACTTGGCAAAGAACGCGAACAAACCAATGTGATCAGTGCTCATTTGGGTAATGGCTGTTCTGTGTGCGCC
The DNA here is from genome assembly GCF_016464045.1 of Pseudoalteromonas sp. bablab_jr011. NCBI lineage: Bacteria > Pseudomonadati > Pseudomonadota > Gammaproteobacteria > Alteromonadales > Pseudoalteromonadaceae > Pseudoalteromonas > Pseudoalteromonas sp. bablab_jr011. Next base: position 44,611 of record NZ_JACDWU010000184.1, read on the forward strand.
ATTAAAGATGGCAACAGTGTTGATACCAGTATGGGCCTAACCCCTCTTGAAGGCCTTGTGATGGGCACGCGAAGCGGTAGCATTGACCCGGGTTTATTTACGTTCTTAACCCAGCAACTTAACTATTCTGTACAAGAAATTGATGATCTACTAAACAAACAAAGTGGTCTATTAGGTATCAGTGAGTTATCTAACGATTGTCGCACAATTGAAGAAGCGGCTGTTGCTGGTCATCAGCAGGCTAATCTTGCGCTTGATATTTTCTGCTACCGATTAGCAAAACAAATAGCCGCATTTATGGTGCCTTTGCAGCGCCTAGACGCGCTGATTTTTACCGGGGGTATTGGTGAAAACTCAGACATCATTCGCAAAAAAGTGATCACACAATTAGGCTTTTTAGGCCTTATTTGTGATGATCAAGCAAATTTAGCCGCACGCTTTGGTCACGCAGGCTTAATCACACAAGGTGATGCCTTTACAAAAGCCTTTGTTATTCCAACCAATGAAGAATGGGTAATAGCAAACGACGCAGCACGCATTGCGAAGGAGTGTTAATTATGGCTCGCAGAATAATGTTGATCCCTATTTCAACAGGGGTTGGTTTAACATCCGTTTCGGTTGGTTTAGTACGCGCACTTGAACAAAAAGCGTTAAAAGTAAACTTTTTTAAACCTATTGCACAGCCTCGTTCGGGTGATACAGGCCCCGAGAAGTCAACACAAATTGTGACTCATGGCTCCCCCATCACTCCACCTAAGCCTTTTGATTTAGCCTATGCTGAGCAAATGATTGGGGATGGTAAGGGAGATGATCTACTTGAAGAAATTGTTGAACGCTTTGAAAACACCATAAAAGAAGACGAAATTGCCATCATCGAAGGCATGGTGCCAACGCGACGCCAGCCTTATGCTGGGCGAGTAAACCGTGAGATAGCGCAAACTCTTGGGGCTGATATTGTCTTTGTGCTAACCCCAAGCAACGACAGTAATGACCAAATTGAAGACCGCTTAGAAATTGCTTCTGGTAACTACGGCGGCGTCAATCACCCTCGCGTATTAGGCTGTATTTTTAATAAAGTGAATGCCCCACTTGATGAAGAAGGCCGCGCACGTGCTGACCTTGTTGAAGCGCATGAACCTGAGCAACTTGAAAACGAATTAAACCGTTTAGCTTCATTGCCGATCTTTAGAAAACACCCATTTAAATTACTTGGTTCAATTCCGTGGGATTTTGATCTTGTTGCACCTCGCGTTAAAGATTTATGTGAATACTTAAAAGCAGAAGTCATTAATGAAGGTGATATGGCACACCGACGTTTACGTCACGTTACTTTTTGTGCTCGCACGGTCTCGAATATTTTAAACCATTTTACCCCAGGCGTCCTTTTGGTTACGCCCGGTGACCGCTCCGACGTACTCGTTGCTGCGTGCTTATCAGCAATGAATGGTACAAAAATTGGCGCTATATTACTCACCGGTGGTTTTAAACCTGAAGACCGTATTATGCAGTTATGTGAGCAAGCAATGGACACTGGTTTGCCTATTATTGCCACAAAAGAAGACACTTGGCGCACTTCATTGCTGCTGCACAACTTTAATATGGAAGTGCCGTGTGATGATGACCAACGTATCGATAAAGTGAAGCACCATAACGCTAGCCACATCGACTCTGACTGGCTAGACAGTCTTGCGAAAAGCGTCGGTCGCACCCGAAAAATGTCACCGCCAGCGTTCCGTTTCTTATTAACAGACAAAGCACGCCAAGCGAACAAAACGGTTGTGTTACCCGAAGGTAATGAGCCACGTACAATTAAAGCTGCCGCAATTTGTGGCCAACGCGGGATTGCCAAAACCATTCTCCTTGGTGATAAAGAAGAGATTTTACGTATTGCACAACAGCAAGGTGTTGAGCTTAACGACCATGTAACCATTGTTGAACCTAAAGATGTGATCAACGAGTATGTTGCACCTATGGTAGAAATTCGTAAAAGCAAGGGCCTAACAGAAGTCGTTGCACAAGAACAACTGCTTGATAACGTTGTACTTGGTACGATGATGCTCGAACAAGGCAAAGTTGATGGATTAGTATCAGGGGCCGTTAATACCACTGCTAATACGATTCGCCCGCCATTACAACTTATTAAAACAGCACCAGGCTCGTCATTAGTATCATCCGTGTTTTTCATGTTGTTACCTGATCAAGTGCTAGTCTATGGTGACTGTGCTATTAACCCTGACCCAACGGCTGAACAACTCGCCGATATTGCGATTCAATCAGCTGACTCTGCCGCTGCATTTGGCATTGAACCCCGTGTTGCGATGATCAGTTACAGTACTGGCACATCAGGTTCAGGAGCTGATGTTGAAAAAGTGCGTGAAGCCACCAAGTTAGCGCAGCAAAAACGCCCTGATCTCATCATTGACGGTCCTCTTCAATACGATGCCGCAATTATGGAAAATGTCGCAATTAAGAAAGCGCCTGACAGCCCTGTTGCGGGTAAAGCAACTGTCTTTGTGTTCCCAGATCTTAATACCGGTAATACAACCTACAAAGCCGTACAACGAAGTGCAGAACTCATCAGTATTGGGCCTATGTTGCAAGGTATGCGTAAACCTGTGAATGACTTAAGTCGCGGTGCATTAGTTGACGATATTGTCTACACAATTGCCCTTACGGCGATTCAAGCAAAACAGGCAGAAAGCTTACTAAAATAACCCCTCAAAAATTAGGCTAGTTTATAATTCACTTATAAATTAGCCTGTTACCTTCTTTATACTGAGCTATTCCCATATTTATCCACAGATTCTGTGGACAACCTTCCAGCCCCTCTTTGACTAAAAACACGGCAACTAAATTTATTGCGCTTTAACTTACTCGTATTTATATATACTATAAATTTAAAGGCGACCTAGATAGGATTACAGATGTCAAAACAAACGCTACAGCTTCATAGTACAGAACTTACGATTCATAGCCTTGATGTCAATGACACAATTGATCCTGCCTTACTTCAACAAGCCATTTTTTTTATTGCTAAAACTGCTGACGAATTATCGATTGTTTGTCCGAGTAGTTTTGAACTTCAAAGCCTTGATCAAGAGACTGATTGGCTAGCACTTGAAGTGATTGGTCCATTGGGCTTTTCACTAACGGGGATAATGGCAAATATTTCTGGGGTATTAGCAAAAGCCTCTATTTCAATTTTTGCGTTATCAACGTATGACACTGATTATGTATTGGTAAAAAAACAAAGTATGCCAAAAGCCATAACTGCGCTAAAAAAAGACGGCTACCATGTACTCGGTGAGCAAAAGTAACCCTATGAGTAACGACGTAAAATACTTGCCAGAGCGTACGCTAAGAAAAAGCCAAATAATGGCCATTAAAAGCCCTTTTAGCGGTCGGGTAAAACCAATAACAGAACACCCTGAGCCCTTTTTTCGGTTTTCGACATTGGGTCCGGGGATTTCTGTTGAGCTCACAAGCCATAACATTATTGCACCGTTCGATGGCACCTTATTACAAGTTAAAAATGCGGGTAAAGAATACCTATTACAAGCAAACAATGGCCTGAAAATTTTAATAAATTTATATTTTTCATCTGAAGATGATCACATTAATCACACCAACATTGCTAAATTAAACGGCAATAAAATTTCCCAAGGCGAACGCTTAGCGTATTTCGATTTACGTGAATTAACGCGCCCAATGATAGGCACACTGTGTGTGTTGAATGCAGCAAACCTTGGACCGCTTTATTTTTCGTTATCTCAGGTCACCGCTGGGGTAGATACATTACTAACAGTAACTTAAAAGTAGAATTTATGACGATCATGTATGGTATCAGCAATTGCGATACAATTAAAAAAGCCAAGAAGTATTTATCTGATAAAAATTATGACTTTACTTTTCATGACTATCGAAAAGACGGCATTAGTATCGACCTTATCACCGAATTTGCACAACATATAGACTGGCAAGAACTCGTCAATAAGCGTGGCACAACCTACCGTCAACTCACTGATGAGCAAAAACAAAATTTAGATAAAGAAAGCGCTTTAGCACTCCTTGTCGCGCAGCCAGCAATGATAAAACGTCCAGTACTGATTCATAACGGTCAGTATCATTTAGGATTTAAAGCTGCTCAATACGACGAGATTTTTGCCTAATGACTGATCCCGTTATTGAATTAGCCCAAGCACTCATCCAACGAGAATCGGTCACCCCTGACGATGCAGGCTGCCAAGCGCTTATGAACGAACGCTTAGAAAAGCTAGGGTTTAATATTGAGTCGCTATTTTTTACCGACACGCTTAATACGTGGGCAAGAAAAGGGACTGAATCTCCCCACTTTTGTTTTGCCGGACATACCGATGTTGTCCCGACAGGCCCAGAAAAAAATTGGCAATTCCCACCTTTTTCAGCCCTTATTAAAGACGGTATGCTTCATGGCCGTGGTGCTGCAGATATGAAAGGCTCTTTAGCAGCAATGGTTATCGCAACTGAGCGCTTTGTTGCTAAACACCCTGACCATAAAGGCTCCATATCATTTTTAATCACCTCTGACGAGGAAGGCCCATTTATCAATGGTACAACCCGAGTGATTGATACACTCGAAGCACGTGGTGAAAAGATTGATATGTGCTTGGTCGGCGAACCGTCTTCGCGTGATGTGCTCGCAGATGTTGTAAAAAATGGCCGCCGAGGCTCTCTCACAGGGTTTTTAACTGTCAAAGGAGTGCAAGGACACGTTGCCTACCCTCACCTTGCTGAAAACCCCATCCATTTAGCTGCCCCAGTTCTTGCAGAACTGAGCCAAACTCAATGGGATGAAGGCAATGCGTTTTTTCCAGCGACCAGTTTCCAAGTATCAAACATTAATGGTGGCACCGGTGCAGGCAATGTCATCCCTGGTGAGTTAGACATTCAATTTAATTTTAGATTTAGCACCGAAGTAACCTATGAAGAACTACAACAACGCGTTGTTAAAATTGTTGAAAAGCATGGCTTAAACTACGAATTAAGCTGGATTGTTAATGGCTTACCTTTTTTAACCGACCACGGTCCGCTCGTCGACGCAACGGTAAACGCCATTAAACACGTTACGGGTCGCGATACTGCACTTGAAACCACAGGCGGTACGTCTGATGGACGTTTTATCGCACAGACAGGTGCCAAAGTCATTGAACTTGGTCCTCGCAACGACACAATTCATAAAGTGAATGAATGCGTGAGCTGTGACGACCTCATTCAACTTGCAAAGATATACGAAACCATTCTCGAGCAATTGTTAACATGAGTCAGCCCGATTTACTGCAATGCGTTACAGGGTCAAGTAGCTCACATTTAGTTGAGCTGCAGAACCACCGTTTACATGCAGATATTGTTACCGACTTTTTAGCATTACAACAAGGCGCTAAAAGGGCTGGAATTGAGCTTAGAATTGCCTCAAGTTTTCGTGATTTTACGCGCCAAAGTGCAATTTGGAATGCTAAATTTAAGGGCCTTCGCCCTGTTTATACCCTTGAACAAGAAACCGTTGACCTATCGGCATTGAGCGATGCTGAAAAATGCCACGCAATTATGCTTTATTCAGCCTTACCCGGCGCGAGTCGACATCATTTTGGTACCGATTTAGATATTTTTGACACTGCAGCCATCAGTGATAGTTATCAACTGCAATTAAGCCCCGAAGAGTATTCAACTTCTGGGCCATTTGCTAGATTAACAGCGTGGCTTGATGATAATCTCGAGAAATATGGCTTTTTTCGTCCATACCGAGAGTACATGGGTGGCGTTGCACCTGAACCATGGCATATCAGCCATATAGCGCAGTCAGCAAACATGATGCAGTACCTTTCTATCGACACATTACAACAGCGCATAACTGAGAGTGACTTATGTGGCAAAAAAGCCATTTTATCCGAGTTAAACAGTTTATATGAACGCTACGTATTAAATGTAAATAGCCCACAATAAGTTACGTTCTCACTGGCCTTTTTGCTAATAAAAACACCATAACAGCGCCAAGAATTAAGGCGCTGGCTATCACTAACCTCATGGTTAATAGCTCATTTAAAAATACCACACCAGCAAACGTTGCTAGTACAGGCACAATAAGTTGAACAACGCCTGCTTGACTGCTTTTGAGTTTAGGTAACACTAAGTACCAAATACTATACCCAACCCCTGATGCCAGTGAACCCGAGGCTATAGCAAGCCAAATGCCGGTAGGTGATACAGCGTGCCATTGCATCGTCACTAACAAAATGAGTATGGGTACGAGCATTAAGCTCCTAAGAAAGTTATACGCGGTTGCTTGAAGAGGCGCTTCGCATGTTTTTCCTCGAATACTGTATATTCCCCAAGCAACACCACTGACAGCCATTAACACCGCGGGTAATAAGGATGGAACCGTTGCAGAGGGTAACATTAGATACACAAAGCCGGCAAAAGCAACGATGAGTGCGCCCCACTGTAATTTACGCAATGGCTCTTTGTTGATAATACTGTGCCCTATCATCGTCAATTGCACTGCTGAGAATAATATCAGCGCCCCCGTTCCCGTGTTTAAATTAACGTAAGCAATTGAAAAGCACAGCGCATATACAAACAAACTCAATGCACTTAAGTTATTACCTCTGTCCACAACGGTCATCGATTTAACTGATTTAACCTGCCATTGCATTAACAAAAATAAGGTTAATGCACCACTGACTAAACGAATGGCAGTGAAGCTCAAAGGGTCAATATCACCACTTTGTAAAGCCATTCTGCACAATAAAGAATTGGCGGCAAAAGCGCACAAAGCCATCAAGGTATAGAACACAGTGGTTAGCAAAATACAGATATCCTTTTGATAATAAAATACAAGACCGTTCTAAACGTAAATCACTTACGATTTTTTACATAATTTATCATAGACGGTTAAGTCGCGTATGCTACTCTGATTACATTGTCTTATAGGAGTATTCAGTGCATCGACATTTATTTATTGGAGCTGTTTTACTGTTATCTGGTTGCAGTACCATAGGTATTACTGATCTATTCCAAGATTATGCAACACAGCTAAGGCCAGTGCGCCAAGCTGTCAGCCAAAATGATATCGACACAGCCAACCAACTATTACCTAGTAACAGTTCAATGCACAGTAACTATTTGTTAAATCAGCTTGAAACTGCGCGGTTAGCGTTTTTATCAGATCAGCACTCTGAGGCTAACAGCACATTTGAAGCTGTTTATATGAACATGGAAAAAAAGCGCCAAGCTGCAAAACTACAAATAAGCGCAGGTCTTGAGCAAAGTAACGCATTATTAACCAATGACTCAGTCATTAGTTATGAACCACCCGCGTACGAAATGACTATGTTGCATAGCTATAAAGCGCTTAGTTATGTATTTGAAAACCAATTAGAATCGGCTTTAGTAGAAATAAGGCGTGCAAACAAAGTACAAGAAGATGCACTGAAAGATAATCAAGCTGAGCTCGATAAACGCACTGAAGAAGCCGCCGCTGGCTACCCCGACATGACCACGCTAATTGGTGATGTGAAGAACGGTTTTCAAAATGCTTTTACGTTTTATTTATCGGGTATGCTTTATGAGGCGAATAAACAATTTGATGATGCCTATATCGATTATAAAAAAGCCCTAGAGATAAACACCGATAATACATATTTACAACAAAATGTATTACGACTCGCTAAAAAACAAGGTTTTGATCAAGACTTTGAAACTTTTAGTCAGCGTTTTGGTAAGCTCAATGAGGTCAACGCCAATCAAGGTCAGGTTATTATTATTGCCGAGCAAGGCCTGGTCCCTGCTAAGCAAGAATATAATTTACGGTTACCCATTTATACTTCGCGTGGCGATGCGCGTTTTTACAGTATCGCCATGCCCGTATACAGCGACGTGCCTTATGTGAGCTCACAAAAAAATATCACGGTCTCGGGTGAAAGTTTAACACTCACGCCGATAGTTCGGCTTGAGTCACTTGCAGCGAAAACATTGAAAGATCAAAGTGCGGGCAGAGTTTCACGACAAGTTTTGAGGCTAGTGGCAAAAGAAAAAATGCGTGCAGAACTTGCCAGAAGTGGTGGTGATGTCGGCAATATTTTAGCGAATATATATAACCTTGCCTCTGAGCAAGCAGATACTCGCAGTTGGTTAACTTTACCAAATCAGTTAAGTATCGCACAAACAGCAATGACCCCTGGTAATCACTCTCTGTGGGTGTCAGGGCACGGAAAAATTGACTTTGCGGTTAGTAAGCAGGGGTTAACCTTTGTCTACCTAACCTTTATTAATAATTACTTTGACTCACATGTAGTCCAACTCTAGGAGCAATAATGAAATATTTAGTGCCATTACTAACCCTATTACTCGTTGCGGCTTGCTCCTCTCGCCCAACCACCTCTGGTATCGGTGTCGAGCAAGCATCACAACAATATAATCAACAACTTATTGTTAATAACCCTGAACTTGGTAACAAGCTTGCGATTTCTGATGTAAAAACTCGCCAAACCAATGGCTTAACCGATGTGGTTGTGACATTAGCAAGTCAGTATAAAAAGTCTCAATATTTACAATATCAATTTACTTGGTATGACGCCGATGGGTTTGTCATAAAAGGCAATCACTCACCATGGCAAGCAATTACCTTGTTTGGTTTTGCAAAAACACAACTACCGGGCTTAGCCCCAACATCTGATGCAGTCACCTTTTCGCTTGCTGTTCGTGAAGTCTCAACAGAAGCACAAGAATTCGAAGATTAAGGAAGCCACAATGAAATTATATTCAGTGAAATCAGCCACCGCTATCGCAATTGCAACGTCGTTACTGTTATCTGGCTGTGCCAACAAAGCAGTTGTCAGTTATGGTGATGCTCAGGCTGTTGAAACAACCGATATCAACTTTGGTTCAACTGATTTGCAAAAGGTCGCCAGCCAAATGACAGATTCGTTATTGGCATCGCCTGTTGTGGGGACATTAACAGCAAATTCGCGTCCTATCGTGTTTGTTGAGCGGATAAAAAATAAAACCAGCGAGCATATTGATACAGAATCAATCACTGACTCTATTTCGACACAATTATTACGCAGCGGTAAATTCCGTTTTGTTGATATGACGCGTGTCGAAGCGGTGCGCGAACAGCTTAATTTCCAAAATGTCGACCCGCTCGTCAATCCCAATACTGCAATCGCATTTGGTCAGCAAGTGGGAGCGCAGTATATGTTATACGGCAACCTGTCGAGCATTGTAAAATCTAATGCAGATAAAGCCGATGTCTATTATAAATTCACGATGCGTTTAATGGATTTAAAAAGTGGCCTGATTGAGTGGGCTGATGAAACTGAAATCCGTAAAACACGCGAAAAATCTACTTTTGGCTGGTAGCCAGGAGGTTATATGAAGTACCTTATTAGTTTATTTAGCCTATGTTTATTGCTCAGTGCGCCGAGTTACGCTGATTATCAGCGTAATAAAGCGGTTCCCGTGCAGCAAGTTTTGTTTGGTTCAGTGCAGTCAGTTCGTAATATAACCGAGCAAGAACTGGTTAAAGATCAAACAAATGGCTGGAAAACCTTTGGCGGCGCACTATTAGGCGGTGTTGTAGGGAATCAATTTGGCGGCGGAAGTGGTCGAACTGTGGCAACTATTCTTGGTTCAATGATTGGCGGGTCGATTGCACACAACCGTCAGCAATCAAGCCGTTATATTGAATATCAACTTGTTGAGTTAATGATTCAAGTAGAAAATGGCGAGCAATACATGGTCGTTCAAGACAAGGATAGTCGGATGATATTTAATCAAGGTGACAAAGTTCGTCTTGTTTATTTAAGTGATAACACCGTTCGCGTAGATAAGGCTTTTTAATAGTAATACTAATTCGCTTAATTAAGTAATCTATTTTGAGGCAATAAAACCGCGTTGATAATAAGGTAAAAATGTCGTTATTTAGGTGTTATCGGCAATTGCTCTGCATCTATGCCGTCGTAAGTCAGAGATTTTTAACGCAGGTAGCGACAGGTTCAATTCCTCAAAATGATTAAGTATTATTGCACATTGGTATAATGTATTATTACAAACTGGTAAAAGTAACAGCGAGCAATCGTTACTTCATAAAAAGAAATGCCGCTCACCTAAAGTGAACGGCATTAGAGCCTTATCTCGCTATTATGAGCGATGATTTTAGCTCTGTTTGTAATCTGCAAAGAATCGTTGCATCTTACCCATTGCTTCAGTTAAATCATCTTTGTTCGGTAAAAACACCAATCTAAAGTGGTCAGGCTCAGGCCAGTTGAATGCCCTGCCGTGCACGAGCAGTATTTTTTCGGCTTTTAGCAAATCTAAGATCATGCGTTCATCGTTTTTAATCTTAAACTTGTCGGTGTCAACTTTTGCAAAGGCATACAGTGCGCCTTTTGGTTTTTTACAACTAATGCCGTCTATCGCATTTAGTCCTTGCCATGCAATATCACGTTGCACACACAAGCGCCCACCGGGGTTAATTAGATTATCGATTGACTGTACACCACCCAATGCTTGCTGAATCGCATATTGTGCAGGTACATTGGCACACAGGCGCATAGATGCCAACATATCTAAACCACGCACTAAGTCTTCCATTACACTTGTACGGCCACTTAATACCATCCAGCCCATACGCAAGCCCGCTGCTCGGTATGTTTTTGCAAGGCCGTTAAAGGTAATAATAGGCACATCATCACACAACGCCCCTATTGAGGTATGTGTGGCGCCGTCATATAAAATTTTCTCGTATATCTCATCACTTAATAACAGCAACTTATGCTCTCGCGCAATATTAATAAGCTCCATTAATAAGTCATCACTGTAGACAGCCCCCGTTGGATTGTTCGGGTTAATCAGTACCAGCGCTTTTGTCTTTGAGGTAATTTTACTTTTTATATCAGCAATATCTGGAAACCAATCTTGTTCTTCATCACATAAATAATGAACAGGGTTACCACCCGCTAATTTAACAGACGCGGTCCATAGTGGGTAATCGGGTGCTGGGATCAGTACTTCATCATCGTTATCAAGCAATGCTTGAGTCGTCATTTGAATAAGCTCGCTCACCCCATTACCGATATAAATATGGTCGACATCTAGGTTGAATAATCCACGTTGCTGATAGTGTTGATAAACAGCCACACGGGCAGAGTAAAGGCCTTTAGAGTCACAGTAGCCTTGGGCTGAATACAAGTTACGGATGATATCGCGGTGCATATCTTCAGGCATATCAAAACCAAAGGCCGCAGGGTTGCCAATATTAAGCTTGAGAACTTTTTGACCTTCATCTTCCATTTTTCGAGCTTGTGCAAGCACAGGCCCACGAATGTCATAACAGACACCGTTAAGTTTGTGACTCTTTTTTATTTGTGACATGGTTACCTCTACTATTAGACCCTAAGACTAACCTAGCAGAGGCTAACCACGCTAGTGGATTTTTGAGGTTATAACTGAAATAAATTCAAGTTATTAGCGACCAGCAAACCAGGCCTGTAGTTTTTCAACTGAACCTGCAACTTGCGCGTCAAGGTTTTGTGACTTTTCTATTGCTGTATCCACATGCCCCTCGTTTAACGCCTGTTCAATTTCGCGAGCAACATCAGATAAGCTCGATGCACCGAATTGCGCAGCATTTGACTTTAAGCTATGTGCATGACGCGCAGCAACTTCATTTTCTGAATCCAAATTCGCTAAAACTTCACCACTCAAGCGTTGAAACTCACTGCAGCAAAAGGTTAAGGTGTCGGCAAATTGATCACCCAAAAGCGATTCCATACCTTCAAGTGCACCTTCATCTATTGTGATCGTCGTCATGTTTATCCCTTGATCAAAAACGTCATCATTTAAATCGCAACTCTAGCTGTTCATTGTAAAAAAGCAACCCTATGACCAGAGCTCATGTATAATAGCCATACTTTAATTGTATGCTAGAAGTTTAATATGGCTAGAGAACTGTGTTCGGGTTGTGGCTTTTCAGTCAGAACCTGCTTATGTAATGCGATAAGCATAATTAATAATAAACTAAAAATCATTATATTACGTCATCCTAGCGAAGAAAAAGTAACTAAAAACACAGCGCACCTGCTTAAATTAGGTTTAGCGAACTGTATTATTTTGAGTGGCGAGTCTGAACAAGACTTTCCTGAGCTTGCCTCACTGCCAACACAGAGCACGGCACTGTTGTATCCCGCCGATAATGCAATCATGCTTGATAAGTGCACTGATGCAACATTAGACTTTAAACAACAGCTTACTCATTTAGTGGTGCTTGATGGCACATGGAAAAAAGCCTACAAAATGCTGATGCTGACCCCAAGTTTGCAGCACTTCAAGGCTGTCAGCTTCGCCACTTTACCAAAAAACAAATACGTGATCAGAAAAGCACCTCGCGCCGATAGCTTGTCGACATTAGAAGCCGTTGCACAGAGCCTTAATTTAATCGAACAGTGTAATGTTGACCCGCTTTATCACTTACTCACGGCGCTTGTTGAAAAACAAACTCAGCACATGCCTCAAGCAGTCAAGGCACGTTACTTATAATGCGAGTGTCTAAACGTTTAAGTGCGGGGTTTAGCCGCCAAGGTCCCGATTACCGTTTTGATGACCAAGTTGATTTTGACGATATTCGCGACACGTTCGGATTTCGTACCCTCGTTGTGGGTCATTGGGTTACCAAGCAAGAACGATTATTAGCTGCAAATTTAATTTATGACGCGCTGGCAGATCTCGCACAAATACTGTCATTACCACCTGTGGCAATGGGCCTTCGTGGCAAACTGAATTTTGCTTTCGGTCATGGCGGTCAAAAAGGAGTGCAAGCACATTATAATGCGCAAAGCCAAACACTTGCTCTGGCAAAAAATGCCGGAGGAGGAGCCCTCGCACATGAGTGGTTTCATGCCTTTGATCACCATATTTGCCAGCATATGTTCCCACACAGACAACCCATGCAGTTTTGCTCATCATTGTGGTTAACCCAAACACCTGATTTAACACACCCGTTAAATCATTTCCTCAATCAGTTTTTTCATCAGGTTTTTTTAGATACTCAAGGTAATAACCCAAACGAGTTCGTCACACAATCGATAGCCTTTGATAAACAACGACAGCATATTTATATGAGCATGCCAGAAGAACTTGCGGCACGGTGTTTTGAGCAATGCATTGCTGTCCATCCTGCGATTAAAAATAGTTTTTTAGTGAGTGGCTTAAATGACGGTGGTTTAATTTACCCAAGCATAGAGCATACATCACGCTGCTCAGACGCATTATTACGGTATTTTAATCAACTAGGTGTGCTTTTACATCGTGGCTAACATCAACCGACTTAAAGTTCTTGATCCACAGTAAATAATCGTCAGCCTCAAGCGGTTTGGAAAAGTAATATCCCTGCCCTATTTGGCAGCCATAACGTTGTAAAATGGCCAAGCTCTGCGGGTCTTCAATGCCCTCGGCCACCACTTTGGCACCGAGCGTTTTAGCAATATCACAGGTTGCTTTACAGATACTTTGATCATTTAACGAAAAAGCGAGATTAAGAACAAACTGCTTATCAATTTTCACCTCATCAAAGCCCAGTTGACTTAAATAAGCGAGTGAAGAGTAACCTGTACCAAAATCATCAATGGCGAGTTTCACACCAATTAAGCGATAATCGTCCAGTGTTATTTTTATATTTTTACTTTCTTCCAGGGTCGCTGATTCTGTTAACTCAAGCATCACAGAATCAGCACTTACACCTAGCTCATTTAACTTAGTAATAAACAGCACAGGTAAATCTTTATTGAGCAAATCTTTTGCCGAGATATTAATAGAAATGACATGCTCAGGTATTAACTCACAAAACCTTGCTTGCCATTCTATGCCTTTCGCAACGACCCACTCGGTAAGTTGATTAATGACCCCTGAGGACTCAGCAATCGGAATAAAGGTATCAGGGCCGATTGCTCCAAGTGCAGGGTGATGCCAACGAAGTAGCGCTTCGCAACCCACAATATCACCCGTTTCTAAACATATCTGTGGCTGAAAATGTAAGTTTAATTGGTCTTCTTCAATCGCTAATTTTAATGATGCGGCAATGAGCAGCCTTTGCTCTGAGAGTCTCGCACTTTCTAAATCAAACATACGCCAGCGCTCACCTTGCAGGCGCTTTTCACTCATAGCTTGAATCGCGCACTGTAGAATTTGTCTGGCGGTATTACCATGTAAAGGATAATGGGCAACACCAATATCAACACTATCAACTAATTTTACATTGTTATGCGTGATGCCCTCTTCAAACACTCCATGAATCAAACAAGCAAATTGCTCTATATGACTCAGTTCCAACTCCCCCATTACAACACAAGCAAAAATACTGTCATCAACGCGTGCTATCCAGACACCTTGATCAACATGGGTTTCCAGCCTTAAAGCATTAATCGATTCAAGCTGTTGGGTAAGTAAATCCAGCGTAGTCACAATGCAGTTATTAGCATGCTCATAGCCAAATGTTGCTCTGGCATTTACCAAGACATGGGGCCTGAACAACATCACAGAAAAATGTTGTTTGTGCGCTACTTTTTTCATTATTTCACTCAGTAGCAATTGTTTATTGGGTAATTTTGTATCCGCATCATGTGTCATTGAATAATTAAATGATGAAATTCTGTGTCTATCTTTAAGTAACAACAATGAACTAATAGCTAACGATGTGAATAATAGAATGACATTTTGCATGGTGTGATTACCAACACCAAAGCCATTCCACACCAACCAACTAAACGCTTGAACAGACAATGTAAGCACCATTAATAATCTTAAACGCGTACGCTCACCTTTTCCTTTGTACAAAATAGTAATCGCAATACCTGCGAGCATTAAAAAGACAATACAACTAAAAATGTACGACGATTGCAGATTGAGTTGCGGCAATAACGAAGCCATTATTGCAGTAATTATTGACACACCTAATAAAGCGATCCACACCGATTTATAGTGACTTTTAAGTCTGTTTATTGCAGCAAAGTGATACAAAAAATAAGCACCAAAACACAATGCATACTGGTTTATAAGCCACTTAGCGCTCCACTCTAACCCGCTAACAAAAAAGCTCGTTAAACCATTATCTATCATAAATCCAATGGTCACTAAAACGAAGTAAGCATTTAATGTCAGATACTTAAAGCGTTTCGATATGAAGTAATACACCCCACATACAAACATGCATAAAACCAAGACACCCAGGATAGCGCCATACCCCAAAATTGTTTGGTGTAAATTAACTTCAAACGTTTTAGCTGAAACAACCCCGACTTCAATTGATATCGCATGCTCATGTTGGAAATTAAGAAGTGCCCAGCGATTTTGACGATTGTGATCGACTAACCAGTGTGGTCGCACACTCGATAAGCTGACTAATGATGCCAATCTATCTTTATTTTGAATTTGTAATAAATCATCAAGAAGATAAAACTTTTTCCACGTTAAGTTGGGTTCAGCAATATACACAACGTAGTCTTGATTACTTGGTAACTTATTTAAGTCGATGACAAGCCAATACGAACTGTGTGCTTTTAAGCGAAGTGTTTTGGGTTCAAGCATATTTACTTTATGCTTATCGTCTAATTTCTGCTGCAGTGATTGGCTAACAATAAAAACTGGGTCATCAGTGTTTATCAGCCAAACAGGGAGTTCAGCCGCATTTAAAGTCGCTGTAAAGGTATACAAAAAAAGACAACAAGTAGCAGTTACCAGCTGTTTATAAAACGTAAGGATGCACCTGCTGATTGAAAGCATTTTAGCTCCGTGCCATTAAACACCAGCTAAAAGTATGGGGGGGAACAGCGTAAATTGCCAACTTTTGGGAACGATTTGCAATTAAAGTACTGTGGCCCGTAGGCCACATAAGAAAAGCTTACTTATTATCGTCGCTAATACGACTCGCTACCGCCGAGTTTTGATCTTTATATTTCGCATCTTTACGGGTGTTGTAAGGATTTTCGGCTGGGCTGGTCATGGTCTCAAAACTCATCGCCCCTATTTTCATCATGGGTCTTAATGCCAAAGGCAATTTACCCGAGTTATAAAACTCAAGCACAATATTACCTGACCAACCTGGGTCAATTCGGTGTGCCGTTACGTGCACCATTAAACCAAGGCGAGCGAGTGAGGAGCGGCCATCTAACCAACCCACAATATCAGCGGGTAACGTAACTTTTTCATGCGTAATCGCCAAGGCTAATTCGCCTGGGTGAAGAAAAAAGGCTTCTTCTTCCGCTAACACGATTTCGTCGCTCATAATTGATTCCATCGCTTTATTAAGTTGATCTTTCGGACCGCTTAAATCAACGTAAGCTGCGGTATGATCTTGAAACACTCGAAACTTATTGCCTAAACGTAAGTCTACCGTCACCCCAGAAATCATGTCTTTACTCGGTGAAGGCTCTATAACGATACGACCCTCGTTAATATATTGCTGAATATGGGTATCTGATAATCTCATTTATTATTCTACCTAAAACAGCCAAACAGTTATTATCAACATGTTGCGCTGTAAAAATTATCTTGCTTCACGTTAGTTCATGCATTTAATGCAATCAATAAGCGTTAAAGCTCACAGTATGCTGGGATTATTGTGACACAAAACTCACTTATCAAGTTAGTCTTACAGACATTTCTTCATGAATTAATTTTTTATACTCATTTAAACCGTTAAGAATAACTTTTACGTTTAGTATGGGGTGAAATGATTTTTTTAATACAATGAATGTATAACAAGACGCGACATAAGCTGAGAAAATATGAACCTTCAAATACGTTAACGAGTTCGTACTCTCGCGATGTTAGTTTTTGTCAATTGAATCGCCATTAAAGTCATCCTCCCATACCATCACCCAATCAGAAGTGGGTTCACTTGGGTCGATAGTGTCAATTTTTGTTTCTGTGGCAGAGCCACCGCAGCCAGCTAATGTCGCTACAGAAAGCGCCATCGCAAGTTGTTTTATGTGTCTTTTAAGTAGACAGAAAACACTCTAAAGGGCAGTAAATGCACTAATTAAGCACAAAATCACAAATACCTCATTGTCATAATGATTAATAAACAACAAGAAATTAACATTTTTTTCTGTGTTTAATCTTCTGTTATCAGTATTTCTACCGAACTATTTTGTGTTTGCTGGTAATGCAAGCTGCTGGCTAGGACACGTGCAGCATTCTTGTAGGTAGCGCTGATTGATGCTGCATTATCTCGAGAAATTACCCGCCCTTGCTCCGAGCTTTCACGTATTTCAATCGCAAGAGGGATGTTGGCTAATACAGGCACACCATGGCGGTGAGCTAATTTTACAGCGCCATCTTTGCCAAATACATGATTGGGTTCGCCGCAATGACCACATAAAAAGTAACTCATGTTCTCAATAAGACCCAATACTGGAATATTGACCTTATTAAACATAGCAATCCCCTTTTGTGCATCAGCTAGGGCTAAATCTTGCGGTGTTGTAATAATTACAGCGCCACTAGCAGGTACTTTTTGACTCATGGTTAGTTGAATATCACCGGTGCCGGGCGGCATATCAACGATGAGGTAATCAAGTTCACCCCAATCGGTCTCATTCATAAGTTGATTAAGCGCCCCCGATGCCATGGGGCCTCGCCACACTGTTGCATCATCACTCGGCACTAAGAAACCAATTGATTGCGCTTTCAAATTATGTGCTTCAAATGGTAATAAGTTTTTATTATCCAGTGTTTTAGGCTCAGCACCCTGCAGACCTAAAAGTAAAGGGATCGATGGGCCATAAATGTCAGCATCTAAAATCCCCACTTTAGCTCCCTCTTGCTCAAGTGCTGAAGCAAGATTCACAGCCGTTGTCGACTTACCCACTCCCCCTTTGCCAGATGCAACAAGTACAATCTGCTTAATCTGCTTAAAGCAGCATTGGTTGGGTAATGACACCTCGGCGTCGATGCTCACCGATACTGAGAGCTTATTGCTAACAAACTCTTCGATTTGTGCTAATTCTCCCTTGCCAGCAAAGGGTAATTCCAGCTTAACCTTAAAGCTTTTGTCGGTATTTATTGTTATTTCTTTTACCCATTGGGCTTCAATCCCAATCGCAAATGCGCTGCTTCTATAAGCAGCTAACGCATCAAGTAGCGGTTCTTTTTCAGCCGATTTACCAGAGAATAATTTTGAGAGTCCAAACATAGCAATAAAATAGCGTTTCTTTGATGAAAAGTGCTTCGGAATTATGTAACATTCAAGGCATTAAAACCAGACAATTAGATAATATCATTGCGTTGTTTTGTATATAGGCAACTCGCAATGAATTAAATAATGATATTCATGCATTTTTGCAACGAACTATCCTCAATTCGGAATGATTATGGCACAGCGAAAGATCCTGATTACTAGCGCATTACCTTATGCCAATGGCCCGACTCACTTAGGTCATTTATTAGAATACATCCAAACTGATATTTGGGCGCGTTTTCAAAAGCAACAAGGTCATGAGACCTATTACGTGTGCGCAGATGATGCTCACGGCACCCCCATTATGCTTAATGCGCAGAAACAAGGGATCACGCCAGAGGAAATGGTTAAAAATGTCAGTGTAGAACGCCAACGCGACTTTGCTGATTTCAACATAGAATTTGATAACTATCACAGCACTCACAGCGAAGAAAACAAGCAGTTAAGCGAGCTTATTTATAACCGCTTAAATGATGCGGGCCACATTAAGAAGCACACTATTTCTCAGCTTTTTGATCCAGAAAAAGGCATTTTCTTACCTGACCGTTTTGTAACAGGTACTTGCCCAACGTGTAAGTCTGAAGATCAAAACGGTGATAGCTGTGACGCATGCGGTGCAACATACAGCCCAACTGAACTTATCAATCCACGTTCTGTCATGTCGGGTGCGGAGCCTGTGTTAAAAGACTCTGAGCACTACTTCTTTGACTTGCCAGCCTTTGAAGACATGCTAAAAGAGTGGTTACACTCTGGCACTATCCAACAAGAAATGGCTAACAAGTTAGACGAATGGTTTGCAGATGGCCTGCAGCAGTGGGATATCAGTCGTGATGCACCTTACTTTGGCTTTGAAATCCCAGGTGCTCCAGGTAAATACTTCTACGTATGGCTAGATGCACCCATCGGTTACATGGCCAGCTTTAAGAACCTATGTGACAAGAAAGGCATAGACTTTGATGCGTTCTGGCGTGAAGACTCAGAAGCCGAACTTTACCACTTTATCGGTAAAGACATCATTTACTTCCACAGTTTATTCTGGCCTGCCATGTTAGAAGGGGCAAACTTCAGAAAACCAACGAATGTATTCGCTCACGGCTTTGTCACCGTAAATGGCGCAAAAATGTCTAAATCTAAAGGCACTTTTGTAAAGGCACGTACTTATCTAGATAATTTAGACCCTGAATATCTACGCTACTATTACGCGGCAAAACTTAACAACGGTATTACTGATTTAGATTTAAACCTTGAAGATTTTGCCCTGCGTGTAAATTCAGATTTGGTTGGTAAAGTGGTCAATATTGCAAGCCGTTGTGCTAGTTTCATCACCAAGAAATTTGACGGAAAACTAAGCGACACAGTGATGGATGAAGCGTTACTAAGTGAATTCCAAGCGGCATCAGACAGCATTGCTAATCATTACGAGAATCGTGACTATAGCCGTGCTATTCGTGAAATTATGGCGCTTGCAGACAAAGCCAACCAATTTATTGATGCTAAAGCTCCTTGGGTGTTAATTAAAGACGAAGCAAAACAGCAAGAAGCGCATGACGTGTGCTCACTTGGTCTCAATATGTTCCGTGTGCTTATCACCTACTTAAAGCCTGTTTTACCAGGAATGGCTGCCAATGTTGAAGCCTTTTTAAATGACGCATTAACATGGCAAGGTGTGCAAACAGCACTTGTGGGTCATGCTATTAATAAATTTAAACCGTTAATGCAACGCGTTGAAATGGATAAAGTAAATAAAATGATTGAAGAATCAAAAGAAAGCCTCGTCGCTGAAAAAGACAAGATTGATCCTAATAGCCCATTAGCGAAAGAGCCAATCAGCCCTGAAATCGAATTTGATGATTTTGCTAAAGTTGATTTACGTGTAGCGAAAATTGCAAAAGCAGAACACGTTGAAGGTGCTGATAAATTATTAAAATTGACGTTAGATTTAGGTGGCGAAACTCGCCAGGTATTCGCCGGTATTAAATCTGCGTATGCGCCTGAAGACATCGAAGGCAAGCTGACCGTTATGGTAGCGAACCTTAAACCACGTAAGATGCGTTTTGGTATGTCTGAAGGCATGGTGTTAGCAGCAGGCCCTGGCGGCAAAGAAATCTATATTCTTAACCCTGATGAGGGTTCAGAGCCAGGCATGCGTGTCATGTAAGGTAAAACCTTATTGTAAAAAAACCGTTGTGTGCAAACACAACGGTTTTTTTATATTCGGCATTTATGTTGTTGGGCACGCGGGGTGTTCGGTTAATACTTGGGTAATAATTTGGCCAAATACTTGGTGCTGTTGCTCAGTAATAGGGAAAGAGGCGCTGTAAGAAAGCGTATCGGCAAGTTCTCCGGTAATAATTTCATAAAAGGTCATCGCAGTTAGCAAATGCCCAGCATCCGAGGCATGATTACCGTCACTATGGTATAAATTCACTTCTGGTAATCTTGCTATCGCTTTGTCCCACACTAAACCGATGGGCGCAACACAGCTCGTTTCTTTATCACTAATGGATAAATGTAACTTATAAACCGCTTCACCTTCTTTACTATCCCCCCTTTGTGGGTGTTCAGGGAATAGAATTGGCGTTATTCCCAGCACTTTTGCATTCGCAATTAGACGCTCGGTTTCTGCCGTAGAATAATTTACAGATCCCGATTGAGAATACTTTTGCCCTTGAAAAATCGCATGACTCCACTTGTTTTGTTTTAGCTTTTCGATATTCCCGGGGGAGTTAACTATTTCATCCAAAAAACGGCCACTCACCGTGAGGGTCGCAACCTGACTATTACTTAACTCACTCGAAATTAACTGCTCAAGCAAGGTCGCAAGTTTTGCGCTATGACTATTGCCATAAATGATAATGTTATAATCAGCACTTGCGCTATTATCAACAATGCCGGTGCTATTATTAGGAAGTGAGCTGTCAGGCTCGGTTGCGATTGGGTTTTCAGTCTTTGAACTCGAACCACATGCAACTAACCCAACAAAACTCATCAATAAAAAGTAAACAATAAAAGGCTTAAATCGTTTGCTGTCCGTCACTGATTATTCCTTATTTAGACGTATTATTTTTCATGTAGTCAATATTGAGACACAAAACGATAAATAGCCAATTATTATCTGACGCTTACTCACACTTAACTATTTCATCTTCAGGGTGCTAAATATAAATCTTTAAGAAACCGCTCTTTGCGGGGTAAGTAATGATGATCATAATCAAGCGACACCAGCACCCTTTCTGCTTTTCCTAACAGCTCACTACGCGGCACTAAACCGATTACACGCGAGTCTGCACTGTTATCACGGTTATCTCCCATCGCTAAATACATATCTGCAGGGATAACCACTGGCGCAAAATGCTGCATCACAGAGGGGGTCTTCGACACCTGAATTGCATGTTTAATACCCGCAAGATTTTCTAAATACGTTTGCTGTCCTGCTTCATCATCCACTAGCGAGTAATCAAGTACTTGACCATTAATAATCAATTTATTATCAACTAAAGTAACCGTATCACCCGGCACTGCAATCACACGTTTGACTAAGCGGTTATTAGCAGCAGTTGAATCAAATACAATGATATCGCCCGCTTTTGGCTCATCAAGGCGCGCCAGTGATATATGACTAAATGGTAACCGTAAATCATAGGCCATTTTATTGGTTAAAATACGGTCTCCCTCAACAATTGTCGGTTTCATAGACCCTGTGGGTACTTCATACCAATCGGCAACAGCACTCCTAAATACACTCATTAAGCAGATAAATACAATCAATGAACGGTTATTTTTCCATACGTTAGCAAGCCAATTCATATTCGTTCCTTGTGTTGTTAGTTTCATTAAGAGTCTTTGCCGTTCAAATTAGTTCTTAGCTAAATGTAACGAAATACTTCAAAGATAAAAATATCATACATGGTGTTAAAAATATTTGACACAACCAGCAATGAGTAGTTTACTTAACACCAAGTCAAATATTTTTTACACTGGATGATAAAAGATGAGCTACAAAGAACTGACAATTTGGGGCACGTTGGGAGTGACTATTGGTTTGTTAATTTATTACCTTACTGGTATTAACTCATTACAAACAAATGGAAACCTAAGCCAAGATACAATGGTTTCTTACTTATATAAGGTCGTAATTACTGCGGTGATACTCGAAATTATTATGCAATCAGTGCTTGCAGGCATTAAGCACAAAGAAGCAGATTTAGGTGATGATGAGCGCGATAAACTCATTGAACTTAAAAGCGCTAAGCTTGGCCATTGGTTAACTTCAGCAATTATTTTAATGTGTGTATTTTTAGCCACTCAGATAGAGCGTGTATCTGGTCGCATGTTATTACCTGAAGTTTCAGATTTATATAATATAATGCACTACCTCATTATAGGCTTTTTGATCAGTGAAATTATCACGACAGCCAGTAAGGTGTATTACTATCGAAGAGACAGCTAATGAAAAAACAGCTCAGTAATACTATTCGAGAATTACGATTTCATCACAATGAAATGACGCAGCAAGCTCTGGCCGAAGCCGTCGGTGTTTCAAGGCAAACAATTGTCGCCATTGAAAAAGGCAAATATTCCCCTTCACTTGAAGTGGCTTTTAAGATTGCTCAATTGTTTGATAAGAAACTCGATGACGTTTTTTCTTATCAATAGCACGCTTGCAATAAAAAAGGTTAGCATGCAGCTAACCTTTTTTATTCTATTTAAGACTGTTGATTTTTAAACTGTGCTTTCGCTTGTTCAACTTCGTCATTACTGATACCTACTGACTCAGCCGCTTCTTTTATTAAATGCGGTTGTGTCATAACCAACGCCATCAGTTGTTGAAGTTTTTCGGGCGGGATCCCGAGTTGCTGAACTAAGCCCATAGCCATCATTGGGTTTTCCATAAATGCTTGAAAAAGCTCACGTACTTTTTCGTCACTCACGTTATGCTCTTTCAGCATTGCGATAATTGGGTTCATACTAACCTTGATTAATTTACTGCTAATAAGCTCAATAATGTGGGCAGTTTTTCGTTATTCAACCAGTAGCACCACTTTACCCGAATTTTCATTATTATCTAAAATGCGGTGAGCCTCAGTTGCATCCTGCCAATGCAGGGTTTTATATATATTAAAGTCAAATTTACCCGCAGCGAGTTCGCCATAAAAGCGAGCTATAAACTGTGCTTTTAGTTCACGTTTAAAAGCAATAGAGCGGTTTCTAAGTGTAGAAGCATGAAATGAAATACGTTTACTCAGCAAACGTGCGAAATCAACCTCAGCAAAGCGCGCATCTAAAAATGCCAACATCACAATTTGGCAATCCATTGCAGCAACAGCAGCATTTTTATTTAAATAATGCCCTGCAACGGGGTCGACAATTGTATTTGCTTGTAACTGATGTGTCTTCATATACTCCACAAAGTCGGTGGTTTTATAATTTATACAGTGATCGGCACCCAACTTTTTTGCATGCGCGCATTTTTCATCGCTCCCCGCAGTAATGACTACCTGAGCCCCAATAGCTTTTGCCATTTGAATAGCGGCACCACCCACACCACTTGCACCAGCGTGTATAAGTGCAGTTTGCCCAGCTTCAAGCTTGCCAAATTGAAATAACGCCGAAAATGCAGTGAGATAAACTTCACTCACCGCAGCCCCTTCAGCCATACTCATTGAGTCAGCAAGCGGCATCACCTGTGCTGCATCTACCGCAACATACTCACTGTATGCGCCTCCGGCACACAAAGTAAAAACGGGTTTATTAAGCCAATCAACCTCAACGTTTTCCCCTTGTGCGACGACTGTGCCAGCACACTCTAGACCTAAAATCTCACTGTCGCCTTTAGGAGGTGGGTATTTATCTTGCCTTTGTAAACAGTCAGCACGATTAACGCCTATTGCGGCGACCTTAATCAGTACCTCATCGTGTTTAATATTCGGCTTTTCAATTTCTGCAAACGTTAACTGTGAATTTTCATGCTTAATATAACGCATAACACCTTCTATTTAATTCGCTGCCAGATTTCAGCTTCCACCAATTTACCATTTTCATATAAAGTATGATGCCATAAATCACCGTCTACTTTGTAATCAAATGCCATGGTTTTACCTTGTAATGAAGGCACATTACCATAAGAAAAAGTCTCGATAAATTGCTGGTCTTGCAAAACATATTTGCCGCCACCCGCATAATGAAAATTGCCATTTTTCTGCGTAATATAACTAAAATGAGTATCGGTAATTAGCTTTACCGAGGTTAATTCGGGTGCTTTTGCCGTAACATACCCTTCTTTTGTCGCATACTTTCCTTCAACAAACTGCCAACTCCCCACCAGCGGGTTCGCATTCGCGAATGAGGCTAGCAACAAACTTGAAATGCCGAATATTTTTAGCATAGTGTACTCCCTTGATTGTTCGTATTAGCATACGCCAATACCGGATCCCGATGAAGGACTACGTGGTTGAGATTTTTTCACCCCTGTTTTGCTCTCATTTCACTAAACCGCCACGATTGTTTATACGGATACACATCCAATAATTGTCCCTCATTAATAGCCGCTTGCAGTCGCTGCCACATAGCAACACTGAAAATGTCGTGATGCACAGCATTAAAAAATGAAAAAGCCGTTTTATTTGCACTGAAAAATACCTTGAATTGGCTCGGAAACACATCGTTTTCAGCAATATCAAAGTAACTCTCGCTGCTTAACTCTTCTAACGAGTCAGCACTTTTTGGTAACTCTCGAAATTGACACGCCGTCATCGGGCAAATTTCATCGTAATCATAAAACACCACTCTTCCCCAGCGGGTCACACCAAAGTTCTTCATCAACATATCGCCTGGAAAGATATTTGCACCTGCCAGCTCTTTGATTGCTTTACCATAATCAATCATAACAAGTTCAAGTTTTCGTTCATCACACTGATTAATATATAAATTAAGCGGTGTCATTTTCCGTTCAACATACACATGACGCAAAATAAGCGCATTACCCGATATAATTAAACTGTCGCCAATTTGGCGCTGCATCGTAGTGAGTAATTCTTCACTAAATCGACTTAAATCAAACGCTAAATAACGAAATTCATGGGTATCAACCAAGCGCCCCACGCGATCGGCTTGCTTTACAAAGTCGTATTTCGCCATGACATGTTGTTTAGTGGCGGTTTTTGGTGCGCTAAATTTATCTTTAATCACTTTATACACATAATCAGAGCCAGGTGTCGTAAATACCAACATCACCATGCCAGGCGTACCTGGGGCAATAATGTATTTATCATCAGGAGGACTATTTTTAGTGGTATCAACTTTATAGCGATAAAACTCGGTTTTGGCATGCTTGATAAATCCTATCGCGTTAAATAACTCAAAACGTTGCTTATGGGGCATCAGCACGCTGAGGTAATCAACGTAACGCGCAGGTTGGTCGGTGTCGACCATAAAGTAGGTTCGCGCAAACCCAAATAGCAGACTAAGTTGATCGGCGCCCATCATGACGGCATCAATGTGCAGCCCTTTTTCACTATTTAGTAAGGCTATGGCAAACGGCATATTATCACCGTTTTTAGCAATGCATCGCCCAATGATGTAACACGCTTTATTTCTGAAAAATAATGAATTAGCGTATTCGATATACCCATCATTCAGTGCTAGCAGCTCATAAACCTGTGGGCACTGTTTTTTTGCTCCTGCGATTAAAGTACGCTGCAACATGGCAATATCATCAGTGAAATGTGCATAATCAGAGCGAAAAACATGACGACTCACAAGGGTTTTTATCGCATTTTCAAAAGCACTTTGTAACGAGATCCGACTTACCAGAGAATCAAACGGACGAGGCCCTAAGCGATACCGTGCCTTTAAAACAAACAAATGAACATTACGGATTTTACGTGAGTCCCAAATAGCCCCAAATGTCGAGTTGAAAAACGTATGTGCAATGGGCTGGTTTTCGTGATTTTTCACCATTTCTGCATAAATTTGTTTTGCTAATAACCACAGAGCAGGATCGTTAACTTCGCTGTAAGCTATGATCTTTACAGCTTCACTTACTTTTTTTACTTGGCCTTCGTAAACCTGTAACCGTAACTTCATTGCTGTTTGCACTTGATGCCATTGACGTTGTTCAAACCGACTTTGTGCCCCTAAAGTGATATTCAAAAACTCTGCAAACATGGCCTCAAACCCTGCATACACAGCGCGGGCTAGTTTCGTGGCAATAATATTCTTTAGTTGTTCCGACTCTGTTTTTTTACGAAAAATTGCATCGTGTTGAGGCATTATTGATATCACTTATGCTGATTATTTTAGTTGCCGTGTTTACACACAATAGCAAGCACGCTTTAATTTAGGTAATTAATAAAGATAATAAATAAGATTGATCAGATGAATATTAGGCATGTCGACCTAAATCTATTGGTGTATTTAAATGTACTGATAGATGAGCAAAATGTATCAAAAGCAGCCAATAAACTTGCCTTAACGCAGCCTGCGATGAGCAATGCATTAAAACGGTTACGTGATTTATTTGACGATCCCTTGCTCGTTCGAGCCGCTGGCACAATGACACCCACAGCCAAAGCGCTGAGTCTCAAGCCTGAAATTGAAGCACTGCTAAAAATGGCCGAAGAAATCACGCAACCAAGTGAACTGTTTGACCCAAGCACTGCAAATATAACGTTTCGGATCATGGCAAATGATTATCTAGAATCAACCTTAATAGCCCCTTTTATCACCCAACAACTGGCGAAAAGCCCCGGCCTTAATTTTGATATTTTGAGTCCAAGCGACGTCAACCTACAAGATATGGAAAAAGGCACAATCGATTTAGCTATAAACCGCTTTAATGGTTTACCCCGTTCATTTCACCAAGCCAGTGTCTGGCGCGATAACTATTGCTGCTTAAGTCACCCTGACAATCCTTATCTACAACAGCAAACGCTTGAGAACTACCTTGCACAAGAGCATATTTGGGTAAATAGGGCTGGCTGGGGGGTTGAAGCAGCGGTGACTAATAAATCCGGAAGTCAAAAATTAGGCTGGGTAGATGAAGCATTATGGCAGCTCGAACAAACGCGTAATATTCGTGTATTCACTCGCCATTACATGGTCGCAAGCTTGCTCTGCCAATCGCCTAAATTAATAGCCACGCTGCCCCGACGTCAAGCGATGTTGCTCGCAAAACACACCGATTTAGTCATAAGTCCAGTGCCATTTCAAATTGTTCCCATTGAAGTAAAAATGCTGTGGAGTCCATTATTACACCATGCAAACCCGCACCAATGGCTGCGTCGAGAACTATTAGCTTTTGCAAATACAGTGGCCGACAGGTAACAAATTAACAATATTGATAAAATCAATATCAGTTATTGAAAACAACAATTTCATTAATAATGAGTGACAGGCTAGAGTGAAGTTAAGCACATAAACAAAGAGAACTTGATATGGAAACTTCAGCACAATTCACTCAACAAGACGGCCTTTACATTAATGGTCAATTACACACTTTTATTGAACAGCAACTTTGTAAAAAAAGCGAAATTGCGTGTGACGAGATATACCAGATTCTTGCAACACTTGTTGATGAATTTGGGTGTCAGTGTCGTAAAACGAAACACCAAGCAGATGATGTTTTACCAACCGAAACACTGTTAACTGCCTACAGCTCTGTACGCACTCATCCACATTGTCATGTAGATGCTCAAACGACGCCGGCGGTACTTGATGAGTATTGCTGCCAAGTACCGGCTATTTTAGTAGTTGCTCTTATGGATACGCTAACAGGTATTACAAGCGACGAGCCTGGTGCAAAGCACATTTACCAACGTGCCGCGGCACTGACAGGTAAACCATGCGTCTACGCCATCAATAACGCACACGCTGCATAATATGCGCATTACTTTGAGTTACTTATTCGAGCGATGATGCTTGTTGCAAAATCACTGCAATTAAGCATCGTCGCACCGGTGACATACTCAGCCAAATCAAAGGTAAGTTCTTTTGCCAATAATGTTTCTTCCAGAGCTGACTCAATTTTTTGTGCAGCCTCCTGCCACCCCATAAAACGCAGCATCATTACCGCACTTAAAATACTACTGCTTGGGTTCGCCGTGTTTTCACCCGCTATCCGGTTAAAAGTGCCATGTGTTGGCTCAAAAAAAGCGACCTCATTATTTAAATTTGCTGCTGGCATTATACCAACGCCACCGACTTGTGCAGTCAACATATCGGCCAAATAATCACCATTTTGATTGGTGGTTACGACTACATCAAATTGTTCTGGTGTAAGCAACGCTTGCTGAAGCATATTATCGGCAATCACTTCTTTAATGACTAAATCGTCCTGATTGTCACGCTTTATTAGCAACCAACGGCCATTCTCATGGGCAACTGCATTAAACTCTTGCTCTGCAACCGCAAAGGCCCAGCGTTTAAACGCCCCTTCTGTAAACTTTAATACATTCCCTTTATGCACCACAGTTAAAGATTTACTTTGTTGTTTTAGTGCATAATTGAGTGCATATCGCATCAAACGCTCGGCCGCTTCTTTTGAACTATTTTTAATGCCAAGCCCACACTGGGTATCAAAACGTAATCGTGTCACCCCCATTTCTTGACATAAAAAGTCGAGCATTCGCTCGTTGTCAATACTGCCAGCTTGCCATTCAATACCCGAGTAAACATCTTCTGAACTGTCGCGAATAACGGTTATGTGGGTTTTTTCAGGCACTTTTAATGGTGAGGGTAAATGCGGATAACTGCGGATAGGCCGCATATTAACGAATAAATCCATTTCATGGCGAAGTGCGACGTTCAAAGAACGAAAGCCCCCACCCAAAGGAGTGGTTAGAGGGCCCTTTATGGCAATTTTAAACTGCCTTACGGCATGGAGTGTTTCTTGTGGAAACCAATCTCCGTCGTAGAGTGCGGCCGCTTTTTCACCGTTAAACACTTCCATCCAGTGAATCCGACGCTCTCCTTGATAAGCCGCCTCAATAGCAGAATCAACGATACTTCGCATAACGGGGCTAATATCTTGCCCAACACCATCCCCTTCAATGTAAGCGATTACTGGATTGTCAGGAATACACCACTGGCCATTTTTATCGATGGTGATTTGTTCACCCTGATCTGGCACTGAAATATGTTGATACTGCATCATAACGTTTTAGCAACTAGTCGGTTGAATATGCTTTGTGAGTATCTATTAATACCAAGATTTGTCTGCACTGTCTGCGTATGTATGGAAATACCCATTATTCAAATCATTAATGACACACTTTGTCTATTTCGTCTTCCATGGCCTTGAATAGCGAGGCAAACAACTGCGTGTCTAGCGTTACGGTGTCATTTTTTAATGCACTATCAACAGCAAGTGCTTTGATATAAAGCGTCTCACACTCAAACATGTTGGCTGCGCCCTTTAACATGTGCACATTTCGACTTAAGCCTTCGATATCCATTTTTTTATATTGCGTACGCATATCGGCATATTGATTTTTAAGTCCTTTGATATAGTCATCCTTAAGCAGTTGGAATTCGTGTTCAGGTAGCTTTATATCAGCCAACTCATCGCAGTCTAGGTAACTGGCAATTTTATGACTAAATGCATTACGGTCTATGGGCTTTGCAATTAAATCGGTGAAACCTTGGTTCATGTAACGCTCTACCTCATGCTTCATCGTGTTCGCGGTTAAAGCAATAATGGGCACCGAGATCCCCGTCGCATGCATCATTTTCAGTGCTTCTTGACCATCCATAATTGGCATTTGAATATCAAGTAATATTAGGTCAAATGTGTTCTCAAGCGTTTGCTGCACGGCATCTTTACCGTTTTCAACCGTTGTGACTGTTAGCCCCATACGCTCTAAAATACGTGCAAATAAACGTCTGTTGTCAGGGTGATCTTCAGCGAGTAACACCCGACCTTTTAAATTTTCTGGCGCATCAAGTTTACTAAACGGAGAGGTTTCGACTAATCTAACTTCACTCATATCATTGAGCCAACGCGTATTGTCTGTTGTGTACACAGCGATTGTTAAAGTAAACTCACTACCTGAGCCAACGTAACTTTTTACACTGATATCACCATCCAGTTTTAGCGCTAAACTTTTAGAAATATTAAGACCCAAACCTGTGCCACCATACTGACGAGAAATACTCGAATCCGCTTGGTAAAAGGCACTGAATAACGACTTTTGTTCAGAATCTGTCATGCCAATACCGGTGTCTTTCACACTGATCGCTAAGGTATTATTCTCACAACTCACCGTAAGCGTTATTCGCCCAACCTGAGTAAATTTTAGTGCATTGGTCGTCAAGTTTAATAATATTTGCCTTAATCGGCTAGGATCGGTCACGATGTAATCAGGCAGAGGGAATTGATAATCAACGCTAAATTTTAAGCCTTTATCACGTATTTGCTTACCAA
Organism: Pseudoalteromonas sp. bablab_jr011; assembly: GCF_016464045.1. Lineage (NCBI taxonomy): Bacteria > Pseudomonadati > Pseudomonadota > Gammaproteobacteria > Alteromonadales > Pseudoalteromonadaceae > Pseudoalteromonas > Pseudoalteromonas sp. bablab_jr011. The sequence goes on from NZ_JACDWU010000184.1 coordinate 75,300, forward strand.
TAAGTGATTCAATATTCGCTATCGTGGCAAATAAATCGGTTTCAATTAGATCAATTTCAAGCTTATTCGCCTCTATTTTCGACATATCCAAAATATCATTAATAAGGCCGAGTACATGGCGACTATTTTGTAAAATGACACCGATGCCATGATTTCGTTCATGAGGCTTAATATCACCAAGCATAATGCCATCAGCATAGCCAATAATCGACGTCATGGGTGTGCGTATTTCGTGGCTAATATTGGCTAAGAAGCGACTTTTAGCTTCATTTGCGTCTCGTAATTCATCGGCTAATTCTTCAAGTTCAAGTGTTCTTAACTGTACTTTTTGCTCGAGATTTTTATTAAGCTCAACATTATCCTCATGCAACAACCTAAATTTATCAGCGACAGCAAACGCTAGTAGCATGGCATCCATCGCGGTGCCAATCAGTCCTAATAAATATAAATTCATCGACGTGGCAGGCAATAATCCTAAGTTTGTAAGATTACCCACCATGTTAGGCACCATCATGGCAACATAGGCCAGTACAAAATAACGTGCAGGTTTGAAGCCAATCAACATACAACGTACACCGATATACAAGCCTAAACACAAAGCGACACCCGTTACTAATGTTGACCAATAAAAACCAAAGCTAGGCCACACAACACAAAATGGGATCCCCAATGTTGCGATAACCCCGACAGTCAGAGACAGCTGCGATAATTTCGGAAACGTTTCCTTTAACTTAAGGAGATTATTGTAAAATAAAATGTTGGTCAGTGGCGTGAGTGCAAAACCTAGCCAATGTAAGTGCGGGTTGTAATACCCAAACAATTGATCCGAAATATGAAAGAAATGACTCCATGCGAACACCCACGAAGCGGTGAATAAAGCATAATATAAATGCGTGACGTCTTTAGACACTAAATAAATTAACAGGTTATACAAACCAAGCGCTATACCGACCCCAAAACACAGCATGATGATTACATTTTCGAGCGTGATAATTTCGAAATAATCTTGATACGGCGTTAACACTAACTTTGCAGGAGTATAAAAATAATCGCTTTCAAAATGTGTGATCAACGTATAGCGCTTGCCTTTTTCAAGGTTTAGGCGGTTTCCATAGTGAAATGCAAATTGGTTTTTTTCGACGCCACCTGTCACAAAACTTCGTACAGGTTGAGAAACATCGGTTAGGTCATAAATCCGACTTTCTATTTTTGAAACCAAGGTATTGTAGGGGTACAGGACAAGGTCTTCGATATCACTTTGATTTTCTATATCGACAATCAACCAGTAACCGCCCCCAATCGAACTGATACGTGATTGTGGCCTTTTTGTGGCACGCCAGCGTTTAATATCAGCCGCAGATTGAGGAAATCGATTGTCTCTCGCAGCTAATATTTGCCCGACATCATGTAGGTTCTGCTCAAAAGATGCGTCTGTATATATAAACGCTTGTTCGGCGCACACTGAATACGTTGAATAAAATAGAAAAAGCAAACTGCCTAAGAATAGCTTTAACCGCATTCACAGCGCCCCTAATAAACAAAAGTCATAAATCATCAAAATTGAAAAGCCACATCAAAGCCATAACGTCGCCCTTCTCCTTTAAAGTCTTCTAACATACCCAGAAATGAACTCAAATCGAATTTTAACTGACTGTACTCTGTATCAAATAGATTTTTTCCCCATAATATAAACGACCAGTTATCTACATCATATTTAAAGTGTGCATTAACAAGGCTGTAGCTTTCTTGACGGGCGTACGGGTTCATATTTTGATCAAAGTAAAATGCTGACTGATAGTCAACCATCACATTGGCTGAAAACGGGTTATTCATTAACCGCGTATCATACTGCAGCGCTGCCGATACATTCCATTTTGAAGTAAAAGGTAATTGATTATCGGTGATACTATTACCCAATGGATCGACATACTCTTCGTACTCTGCATGAGGAATATAGCCCACTGATAACTGCATAGCGAGTTGTTGGGTGGGCTGATAATTTATTTCACTTTCGAGACCATAAATTATAGAGTCGGCTACATTTTCAAGTAATTGAACAGGCGGCATTTGCGGTGTTTCAGAGGCTTGATTCATAAACACTTGCTGGTCATTATAATCATAATAAAACGCAGCCCAGCTCATTCGTAATCGTTGTTCCGGCCAATACGTTTTCAGGCCAACCTCATGGGCATTTAAACGCTCCTTGCCGTAATCAGCTAAGATTGCTTGTTCTTCAGATGATAAAAAGCCGCCATTATACCCGCCACTTTTGCTGCCATTAGCAAAACGATAATACAGGTTCGCTGTGTCAGAATACGTATAATTGAGAGCAAACTGACCGGTAATGCCATTATCGGATTGCTTATCAGAAACCGTGTAAAATGGCACTAAAACCCCTGCTAAATCATTGGGGTTGACTACCACATTTAAGGTTGATGTAGAGCTGTATTCAAGTGATTCATAATCGTAACGTAGACCCGCAGTGAGCAACCAACGCGTGGCTAATGGCACTTCAATTTGGCTAAATAGCGCTACGTTTTGTGTATCGATATGATTATCGTAATAAAATGTGGCCGTTAAATCTGCAGGCAAAATACCACGAAAGTCGCGTAAAATATCATTGATGTTATCTTGCTTAATCGTTTCATCAGCAAAATACACCCCACTGGTCAGCGTGTAATGAGTAAATTCATTAAGGACCCTAAACTCTTGACTGAATAAATGGGTGTCTAAACCTAACACTCCTTCGCACAACCTAGCAGGTGAGCCATCGCAATTAAATGCATGGCTTCGCTCTAAATTATTAAAACTACTTACGGAGGTCACCGTTGTGTTATCACTCGACTGCCAATTTAATTCGCCGATAAAGCCATAGCCGTCTGATTTATGCGGTGAGTCATTATTAACACTCACAGTAAAAAAGTCGTCACTCCCATCGTTAAACCCAAAGCTATCAAAGCACCGTGTTGAACCCGCATCGGCTGGCGAACATAATTCACCCGTTAATGGGTTTGCTATAATACCGATACTCCCCACTGGCTGCGAAATGCCATCCCAATCTTCAATATGTGCTTGCAGGTAAAGCTCTACGTTATCCCATTGACTTAACAGTGACAGCCGTGCATTTTTTTGCTCCATGCCCGCGGTCGGTGATGCAGAAAAATTATTTTGTGTCGAATAGTCATAATCTTGATAATTGAATGCTAACCGCATCGCCGTTTCATCGCCCAGCGGTTGGTTCCACATCCCCTCTAAGCTACTGGCGTTATTGTTGGCAATACCCAGTGTTAACGACCCTGCTTGCTCAAACTCAGGCCTATTTGTGCGGATTAAAATTGCCCCACCGGTTGAGTTACGACCAAATAACGTGCCTTGCGGGCCACGCAAAATATCAACATGCTCTACGTCATACAGGTTAATAATTTGGTTATTTGCCGAACCAACCGCCACGCCATCAAGGTACATAGCTACAGGCGATGTATTCGCAGTATTGTAATCAAGTAAGCCAATTCCCCGAATACTGACGGCGGGAGGTGTGCCCTCGGCCGCGTTTTGCGTTATTTTCACGTTCGGTGCAAATAACCCTATTTCGGTTGAATCTTTAAAATGCTGCGTTTTTAAAAGTTCGCCATTCACTTGGCTTACCGCAACACTGACGTCTTGAATTGATTGCGGACGCTTCTGTGCATAGACACTAATAACTTCCATGTCCTTTTCAGCCTCTGTATTTTGCGCTGAGGCATTACCCATGACACATGCCGCTAAGCAGCTACTCGCAAGCATAGTGAGTTTAGGATTGAATTGATAAGGACGTTTCATTCGTTTTTAGACCTTAAAAAGAGGGACGTATGTTAAATTATTGTAATTTCCAGTAAGTATAGACCAAACAACGCTGTAAAGTCGCATAAAAAGCAGAGGGTTAACGGCTTTTATGCCACATTAAAGTCGCTGTTGACTAAACATTACCCTTTTTCAAAAGCGTGTTCGCCGCTAATTTGACTTGGAAAGCCACAGAGTGAGCGTGACGTTTGCATGCCAGCCATCACCGCCGCTTCAACACAGCCAGCATTAACGCCTGTTTTTATCCAATCGCCAGTAAGGCGTAAGTTTTTATAGTGGCTGCCATCAGTCGCTAATCTAAATTTGCTCGACCCTGTAACAGAGAGTACATAACGCTCACTGGGATCAATATTTACCCGCCAATACTGTTGCTCTAAAACAGGCAAAATACTGTGTGGATCTTGGTAAAACACCTGCCAGTCAAACTTATTATTGGTATAAGCGTGCGGCCACAATGCTTGCATATCAACGCTGAATAAATACTGCATATTATGTTTCACCTCAGCTTTCATTTGCTCAGGAAAATGATGTGCCGTAGCGGGTGGATAATGCTCACACGTAAAAGCGCTACAAAAGTAGGCAATATTAACGGGCGGATCACTGTCTGGCCACGCCTCTTTGTCAACGAGATTGCTCATTGCAGCCCATGTATCGAAGGGTTCAACAAAACCACTTAATATAGGCCCTTCTTGAGCCGAATTGGTATCGGTAAAGCCGAGTTGTTGATCAGTTTTATTCAACCAAACTTGGCAAGCTTGTGTCGCAACACTCTTCACTTTACTTGCTTGTAAAGCAAGGGCATTATCGTCGCTAAGCAAATCTGCCGCCACATGCTCAAGCGAAGCAACAGATACCCCCAATATTAGGGTATCAAAATCAACTCCATGCACTAACGTAAGACTTGGAAGTGGCTGCTTAAAATGCGCTTCATATACTTCTGGCCAGTCACTCCAGAACGACTCTAAATTAACCTGATATTCTTGCAACAAATGCGCTTGTAGCGGGTTTATTTGGTCTAAGAGCGGCTCACTTGGCCAACAAGGCAGCTGCTTTACATTGATAAGCGGCGCATATTCACCCGAATTTAAGCTGACCTGCTGACGCAGTTCAATATGCGATACCACAGCTTGCCCATGAGAATCTTGACCCGGCGTTAATTGTGTAAGCTGGTGGAAAAATTTAAATTTTACACCGCGTTTTTTGAGTAGCTCATAAATAGGAGCAAAAATGACATCTCCCATGCCTGCTTGCATTTTCCACATCACTCCCCCTTTATAACAAAGGCCAATTCTTAGCATGGCAAGTGCTGCAACACCGGCCTCAACATTAGGCTTGTTAAAGTCGCCATTGGGGTATGCAAACACCAAGTCATAAAAACCTCGTACAGGAGCAGAATTAACGCTATAGGCTCTATTTGCACCATTTTTTTCGAGCCATTGACGAAAATCATAACAATTAATTACCCCAAAACCATCGCGATAAACTTTATCTTTTATCAGACCTGTCAGCATAGCAATAGCCAGATCGGCACAAATATATAGCCTGCGCAGTTGTGCATTATCATCCAGTAACTCTATTACTTGCTCTTTAAACCAACGCTTTAATTTGCGAACGATATACCAAATCACTAAACGATCAGCTTGCTTGTCTGTGTGGGTTGTTTGCTGTGCGGTAAACTGTTGTAAGTGCGTAAGTAAAGAGCGAGGAGTGGAGATAATCTCGGCCGCATCCGATTCAATGTCATCAATAAACTGTTTTGCCGAGGTAACCTGAGTATCAATATTCGCTTTTATTTGCTGATAGAGGTGCTTTAGTAAAAACTGATCTCGTGGCTTTTTAGTAACTAATGTGGTTTTTGCGTGTTGCTCACAGACATCTTCAATGTCTTCGGTCCATTTTTTCAGCCAAGCCAGTGTCATCGTAACAAAATCCCACACTGTAATATCCAAGCTTCCATCTGCTGGATTACCCGCAACGGTTGGGAAATCTATCGGCCATGTTTGCCACTCGTTATCGATAAACTCTTGTAATGCAATAAAACTATGCGGCTTAAACGCCTGTTGCCAAGTTGCAAGCGGGGAACTCGCTGGCCTGTCCAAATTATTGTAGACCCCTTGCAAAGTGCGAAAGCTATTTACATAAGCACCAAACCACACATGCAAGCCATGCTCTTCAATACGTTGACCAAAGTGCTGATTGCGACCACTTGCGCCTTTACCTCCTAAGCGCCACCCTTGTTGATAAACGGTTATTTCGCGATGTTGCTGCCAATCTTCTTGCTCGGTTAAATACACCGCGGCAGTCATTGCAGCAACGCCACCCCCTACGATTGTGATTTTTTCTTTGCTCATGGTCATCCTTTACGCAGGTAAAACCTGGCTTGCGCCAAGTTGATCAAAGTCCATATTGATGTAAAAAGGCAAATGTACCGCTTGGCTTCCTAATTGAATACCAAACATATCGTGCAACGGAAAACTCGCTACTGACTTCACATCAAGGGTAAAATTATTAGTTAACAACTTAAGTTGGTGAATTTTTTTTATCACTGATGGAGAATGCACAACAGAGCGATAAACGGCACTTGTACCCTCTCCATCTGGGAATTGCTTAAACAATATTTGATCCATTTGCGGGTGAATAAACCCCTCAAACAGTTGCTTAATTAATGAAAAATCCACGCCTTTAACTTCATCATCAAAAAAATCAGCCACTCGCTTCGAAAAAAGAGCAAGGTTATCTAATAAGTTTTCTGATGTGTTGATATTGTCTTGTTCAATTGATAATAGTTCATGCATTGCAAGCTTTGAATTAGCCGAGAACACATCAAAACACGGCAATGAAATTGAAAAACGTGATGTTTTGTTCGCCGGTGTGGGCATGTCATAGTCACATAAATATTTGTTGTAACCCCATACCTCACGCCCATTTATTAGCGCATAAATATTATTCACACTAATGAAGGCGGGATACCAATACAGGTGGGCAATATCACCATTAACCACTTTAGAAACAGGTAACCAAATAATAATGTCGGTTTCTTGCATCCAGCCCTGTTCAGAAAACGGAGGGGTCAGAGACGATATTTTTTCAATATCAGTAAACGTGAGTAAACACACACTGCCTAACACATTGAATGACACAGAATCATTTGCAACTGTATTGAGTGTCGCATCGACATATTGCTGCATTTTTTGCTCACAAGCAGACACGAAAAAACCATACATTGCCGCGTTAATCATGCGGCATGGCGGCTTAGCAACGGGGTTTGATAAAAAATGGCAGTATTTATATGGGTTAGTCATAGTCATTAACTAAATTGTTGTTTACTCATGACTATAGACTAGTTTTACTAGTTCGTTACAAGTTGTTCATTGCATTTTTTGGTGAAAAGTTGCTCTATATATGCTTGGTAACCAGCATGATCAAAATTATCAGATAACGGGTTCATAAAACCATGGGCATACTGTGATACTTCACAGCTGACATTCGGTTTATCTCTGAGTGTAGCCACCACCGGTTCAATATCAAAATGTGCTTCACTGTGCGCAAAAATAAACTGACAAGGCACTGTCGCCGATAAATCAAGGTGATTTCTAACTTGTGATGGGTAAAATGCAATAATTTTCTTTATGTAGGGGTTTTGTAATTCTGCTTGCGCTCGCCAAACTGCTGATGCTCCCGCACTAAAGGCAATGATCGTAGTTGGTCGCTTAACAGCGGCCATTTTAATGTAGACTCGCTCAAGATAGGTGTCGTGACCACACTGATTCAAAAAGTGTTGATATTGAACGTGCTCAGAAACCGGTGTTTGTATTTCTCCTAAATAAGGTTCACACAAACTGACTTTGCCACTAAGCTGCTGCGCAAGCTGTGATAAATGTGCTGTATTTCCGAATATATCTGACACCAAAAGGTAGTTCATTTATGTACTTCTGTGTTGTTATTATTGTGCCCGTAAAGAATACGCGTGTTTCTAATAAACATCCAGAAAAATAATACTTGCGTTTAAATATTTATTGCAGTAGTCTACTCGTCTGGTTTTTATAAACCTCGCGGTTAACCCCTTACCTTGATCCAGTAATTCCCGCATATTCGTATAAATATTTGCACCTGTGTGACTCAATGACATTTTGATGAATTTTAAAATTATCACCAAACTGTCACAAATATAGTCAACACTGTAGGCAAGACAACAAATGTCAGTCTGTATTATAAGTTCCCTTACAAAGCTCTACAGAACACTGACAAAAAGAAAGAGTGAGTTTTATTATGTCATACAAATACAATGGATCTTTGATCCAAATAGCACATCCAGTGCAATCAATTTCGGTTAACAAACAGCGTGTAATTTTTAGCGACACGCAAGGCCTAAAGAATGCCATCTTCCAAAAGGCGAGCGATGCACGCCAATTTGTAAAATGGTTAAAGGCCAACTAAACCCAAACCGAAAAAGCGCCAGCATACCACGCTGGCGTTTTAGTTTTTAACTTTCGTACGCTTATCTAAATTCCTGCTACACTTATATTTTTAACCTACGAATAGGTAGTGAAAATGCGTTTGGCATGGTTTTTTTTACTATTTTTTTTGTGCCCTTTTGCAAATGCAACTAATCAATCTAAAACGATTGAATGGATCGTAGTTGATTTTGCCCCCTACTACATAATGAATGACCGTTACGAAGGCATGGGACGTGACGAAAGTGTCATTAAACTGCTTAAAAATGCTCTACCCGATTACACTTTCACACGCACTTTATTGCCTGCTAGTCGTGCCATTCATGAGCTATCAAATCCACACAATAATTACTGCATGTTGTCTCTATATCAAAGCGAACATCGCAAACAACACATTGCATTTACAACACACACGTCCACTGTAGGTTTGTCACCCTCCTTTGCGATTCGTAAAGAGCTAATTGAAAAACTTAATTTAGATCCCTCTAAGCCGGTATCACTAAAGTCATTACTTAACGACAAACACCTTGCATTAGGTGTATCAATGAGCCGCTCATTTGGCAGTAATATAGATAACGTAATTAACTCAAGCCATGATGCAAATATTATCTCAAGACCAGGCCGCGATACCCTTGCAAGCTTAACTTATATGCTACACAAAAAGCGCATTGATATTTTATTAGGATACCCAAGTGAACATTATTATTTGGCGCACTCGATGGGATTCGAGAATGAACTAACCCAACTAACACTCTCTGAAGCGCCTAAATTAAGTGTTGGTTATATTGGCTGCACAAACAATGAACAAGGCCATGCAATGATTACCTTGTTAGATAAAGCGCTGGAGGAAATAGCGCATACACAAAGTTTTGAAGATATCTTAGTACGATGGTTGCCAGATAACTTAAAACCAATCTTAGAAAAAAGGTTAAGAGATAGAAATGAAAGTGCCGCCCATTAAGCGGCACGTTTCGTGTAGTCGTTACTTACGAATACCTTCGATAAACAGGCCAATATCAACATGAGTTGATGCTGGGCCCAAGTTGTAATCAATACCATAATCAGCCAGTTTTAAACTTGTTTCACCTTCAAAACCAACACGGTAACCACCCCATGGATCTTTACCTTCGCCAATTTTATCAATTTCAAAAGTAATCGTTTTTGTTACACCGTTAAGTGTAAACTCACCAGTGACATCGGCTTCATCGCCTTCTTCATCAAACTTGATTGATGTGCTTTTAAACGTCGCTGTAGGGTATTTATCTACATTTAAGAAATCTTTACCACGTAAGTGCTTATCACGTTCAGCATGGTTCGAATCGATACTTTTTGTGTCAATAGTGACATTGATCTTTGATGCATCCGGTGCTTTGTCATCGTAACTAAAATCACCTGAAAACGTATTAAAACGACCGTGTAACCAGCTATAGCCTAAATGTTTGATTTTAAATGTAACAAATGCGTGAGCACCGTCTGTATCAATCACATAGTCTGCGGCATTTGCATTCGCTGTAGATAAAAGTGCAGCGCTTAGTGCTGTGCTTAATAATAATTTTTTCATATTAATCATCCTTCAATGGTTTGATCATTCTAATTAAGGTTTTATCTTTATCGATAAAATGATGTTTTAGTGCCCCTAAAGCATGTAAAACAACAACACCTATAAGCCCATACGCGGCATAAAAGTGAATTTTACCTGCAATATCTTCTTGATTAGCCACCGACTCGGGTAAAGCCGGAACAGCAAATAAGTTAAATACGTCGATCGCACGGCCGTCAGCCGTCGAAATTAAGTAGCCAGATGTAACAATGACAATAAGGGCTAAATAAATTAATTTATGTACAGAGTGCGCAGCCATGTTTACCGCTTTAGAGCTTCCTGCAACAGGGTCTGGTTGCGTGCCTAATAAACGCCAGCCAAATCGAAACAATAATAAAGCAGCTAAGGTAATGCCAACGCTTTTGTGTAAATCAAGAGAGCCTTTGTACCACGTATCGTAATAGGTTAACTCAACCATATAGACACCTAAGCCAAACAGACCAAATACTCCAAGTGCCATTAACCAGTGAAGTAAGATAGCTACCCAGCCGTAACTTGACTTTGAATTCTTTAACATACTCATTTCCCATGAGAACCATGAAACTAAACACAGCTTAGCTCAGCTGTAATACAATGAAAATAGCGTAAAACAAACAGCTTCTGTGCGTATACGCACAAGTAACATTAGAATAGTCAGTGGTTAGTGGATTAAAAGCTTCTCTCAGTAAAACGGGTGTCTAAACTCTGACAGCTTTAAACTTTAACTTTCTTCCACCAGCCCTACGTAAATCTGGCTATTGGCATCAACTTGAAAGCAGCTAATGAGGTTTTCTTTTACCAGCTCTAGCATAGCGATAAAGCTTACAACGACACCGCTTCGGTCTTCTTCAACAGTAAACAGCGTATGGAATGGTAGTTGTGATTGGGCTTCGGATAGCTTGTCTAAAATTAAGCTCATGCGCTCACGAGTAGACAGCGCTTCTGCGGTGATATGGTGATGTTCAAATGTTTTAGCACGTGCCATTACATCGCTTAATGCAAGTAATAAGTCTTTCATTTCGACGTCTGGTAATAGCGCTTCACGCTCGCTAAACTCGGGGGCTAATGCCTCTGCTACAAAAATATCACGACCTTCTCGAGGGATCTCGTCAAGGTTTTCTGCTGCTTTTTTAAATTGCTCGTATTCTTGTAAGCGTCTGACTAGCTCTGCGCGCGGATCGTCGTCTTCTTCCAGTTCCTCATGTTTTGGTAACAGCAATCGTGATTTAATTTGTGCTAACAAAGCTGCCATCACTAGGTATTCACCCGCAAGCTCGAGTTGAAACTCACTCATCATTTCAACATAGCGAACGTATTGTTCCGTAATACTAAAAATCGACAGCTCTAATACATCTAATTTATGCTTTTTAATTAAATACAAGAGTAAGTCGAGCGGACCTTCAAAGGTCTCTAAAATAACCTCGAGTGCATCGGGTGGAATGTATAAATCTTCAGGCTTGTCGACCACCGCTTTGCCATGCAAAAAAGCCAGTGGCAGCTTTTGCTGCACTGGCTCTTGTATATCGTTTGGGGCATTACGCTCTGGGCTTGTCAATGATGTCTCTATATTTCAAACAGTTTAGTATCGCCACAACCAACACGTAAAATTTCGATATCATCATCTGATAAATCAATCACTGTAGTGGCCTGTTCAGGAAGATAACCACCATGAATAATTAAATCAACTTGCTTTTCGATGCGATCACGAATTTCATCGGGATCAGCTTCAGTGAATTGCTCACCCGGTAAAATTAAGGAACACGACATCAACGGCTCCCCTAATTCAGCCAATAAGGCACATGTAATCGGGTGTTCAATAACGCGAATACCAATGGTTTTTTTCTTTTCGTTTAGTAAACGTTTAGGAACTTCCTTGGTTCCTTTAAAAATAAAGGTGTACGGTCCTGGTGTGTTATTTTTAATCAGCCTAAACAGCTGATTGTCTACACGTGCATATGTTGAGAGCTCAGATAAATCGCGACATACCAAGGTAAAATTATGGTGTTTTTCAATGCCTCGAATACGTTCTATGCGCTCTTTTGCTTGTTTATTACCAATACTGCAACCAATCGCATAACCCGAATCAGTTGGGTACACGATAACTCCACCTTGTTTAATAATATCAACAGCTTGACTAATTAATCTCGGTTGTGGATTATCTGGATGGATATGAAAAAACTGACTCATTACACGCTCCTATTGCCCTTCCCACGCTTGCCAAACACCTTGGCAATCTTTGGGTAAGTATAAATTTTTTCCCAGCTCCAACCAGCTTGTAGGAAAATGAAAGTCTGACCCCTGTGAGGCGAGTAAATCATATTCTCTAGAAAGCTCACCTAAAAACTGGCGTTCACTTGGTGCTTGCTGGGGTTGTGCAACTTCCATTGCATCGCCCCCCGCGTTTTTAAACTCGACTATCAACTTACGCAACCACTTATTCGACATTTGATAACGACCAGGATGCGCCAGAACAGCCACCCCACCCGCTTGATGAATAGCCGCTATCGCCGTTTGCATATCGCACCAGCAACTTGGTACATAGCCTGTTTTGCCACGGCCTAGGTATTTTTTAAAGACACCTGGAAAGTTTTTGGCTACGCCGCGCTCAATGAGTGCGCGAGCAAAGTGCCCGCGGGTAATTTGGGCATTGTCGGCAAATGCTTTCGCTTCGTCATAAATACCTTCAAAGCCATTTTTTGCGAGGCGATGACCTATCTCGATAGCACGCTCTTCACGCTTCGCCTGTTGCGAGCTTAATAGCGAAATCAAGGCTTCATTCTCATCGTCGATATTTAAACCAACAATATGAATTTCAAAGCTTTCCCACTTAGTTGACACTTCAACACCGGCAATTAATTTAAGCGGTAAATCGTCATTCGCAATGATGTCACGTGCAGGGGCTATCGCCGCCAATGTGTCGTGATCGGTAATTGCGAACACATCTATGTTTTTTTCAACCGCGCGGTGTAATAGTTGCTCGACTGATAGCTGACCATCAGAATATGTGGTGTGGCTATGTAAATCGTATTTTATCAAAGGAAAAGACTGCTTAACGTAAGTTCTTGAATCATTGATAGGAGTATAACAAAGATTTTATACTAATTGTTGTAAATTAATGCTTGACAGTATCGGCTTAGGTACGCTTTACTGTATGCACTTTAGGACACGTTGAAAAAGAAATAACAATGAACAAAACAATTCAAATCACAATTTGGTGGTGGCACTCGTAACTAGCGGGTGACGAATTGTCGTGTCTATACGATTTCAAAACCCGCTCATGTAGCGGGTTTTTTTATATCTAAATTTTAAGGTTTTATAAATGAATAACATAGCAACTCTTACACATCATTGGTGGTGGCGCCTGGCTTAGCGGGACGGTAAGGGTCTATCTAATTTATAGACATTATTATACGAACCCCGCTTAAGCATCGCTTTGCGGGGTTTTTATTTTTGGGAATGAGGGAGAATAAGGTTTGATTTTTAGTCATATAACAACGACACCGGGTGAGGTAACCAGTATCACTCAAGTGCGTGACTACATTAGTAGCCCACTTGCGTTATACAGTTTACTCGATAAACCTAATTCACTGCTGTTAGAGTCTGCAGAAATTGACTCTAAAGACAGTGTCAAAAGCCTAATTTTGGTTGACTCAGCGCTACGTATTGTTTGCCATGGTAAACACGTCACACTGACAGCACAGTCAAATAACGGCAAACAATTACTACCTTATTTACAAAGCCATGTGCAAAACTGCGATGCAGTGCTTATTGAAGACACACTCACATTGACCTACAACGAAGTAGCGAGCGATATTGACGAAGCCAGCAAACTGATTGCCGACAATGCTTTTAGCGCTCTTCGTAGCTGTATAAACAGTATAAAAAGCACCACAGACAACCCTTTTTCAGTCTTTCTTGGCGGGGTGTTTGCCTACGACATGGTCGCAAATTTTGAAACGCTGTCTGACGTACCTGAAGGTGAAAATAGCTGCCCAGACTATGTTTTCTATTTAGCCGAAACACTTGTGATAATTGACCATCAAGCCAAAACCACCGAGTTGATTGGTAATGTGTTTAACGGCCCAGAAGTGCACGCCAACTGCTTCGAAGTTGGTCAGCAGCTAGAACGCTTGAACAGCGTATGTGACAACGCAGCGCAATACCAAGGACAAAAGCAAAGCGGTGCAAGCCCTGTCTCGGTTGATGTCAGCGATGAGCAATACTGCGAGCATGTCATCAAATTAAAAAAGAACATTGTCGATGGCGATATCTTCCAAGTCGTACCATCACGTACTTTTTCTCTTGCCTGCCCAGATTCACTTCATGCCTACAGCCAACTTAAGCAACAAAACCCCAGTCCTTACATGTTTTACATGCGCGACGAAGAGTTTGTGTTATTTGGTGCATCGCCTGAGTCAGCACTTAAATATTGTGTTGATAGCAAGCAAGTTGAAGTGTATCCAATTGCAGGTACTCGCCCACGCGGTAAATTTGCCAATGGACAAATAAACCCAGATTTAGACAGCCGCATTGAACTTGAACTACGTAACGACCAAAAAGAGCGCGCTGAACATTTAATGCTGGTCGATTTAGCCCGTAACGATGTCGCCCGCATAAGCGTGCCGGGTACACGCCATGCCAAAGAGCTATTAAAAGTAGACCGCTACTCACAAGTGATGCATTTAGTTTCACGCGTGGTCGGTACATTAAAACCTGAACTTGATGCCCTGCATGCGTATCAAGCATGTATGAATATGGGCACCTTAGTCGGTGCTCCCAAAGTACGAGCCGCTGAACTTGTACGTCAAACAGAACAAAAGCGCCGTGGTAGCTACGGTGGTGCAGTTGGTTATTTAACCGGTGATGGTGCGATGGACAGCTGTATTGTAATTCGCTCAGCCTTTGTGAAAAACGGCATGGCTTATGTACAGGCAGGTGCTGGCGTGGTGTTTGATTCAGACCCGCAGTCAGAAGCCAATGAAACGCGCGCTAAAGCACAAGCAGTGATTACCGCAATTCAATCGACTTATGAGGCACAATAATGAACACACCATCAGCCTATAAAATCTACTTTTTAGATAACTTTGATTCATTTAGTTATAACTTAGTCGATGAACTTTCTATGTTAGGGTGCGAGTTAGTGGTATACCGTAACAATATCAGTGCACAAAGCATTTATAACAAAATGTGCCAAGAAACTGTGCCAGTATTACTCGTGTTATCACCTGGGCCGGGAGCCCCATCAGATGCGGGCTGCTTAATGGCATTAATTGAGCTTTGTAAGGGGCGTTTCCCAATGCTAGGTATTTGTTTAGGCCAACAAGCATTAACACAAAGTTATGGTGGCGTGATTGGCCATGCAGGTGAAACCGTACATGGTAAATCGTCGATTATTGCGTTGTCTGATCACCCTGTATTTGCAGGGATGGGTGAAAAAATGCCAGTAGCGCGTTATCACTCACTCATGGCAACTAAAGTGCCAGACGCAGTCGATGTCATTGCCTCGTATGAAAATATTCCAATGGCAATTTATCACCCGCAAGATAATGCACTTGGTTACCAGTTTCATCCAGAATCGATTTTAACGCCAAACGGCGCCTTGCTATTACAGCAAAGTATTGAGTTTTTAACCGCACGCGTGCAGTAGAGGAATAACATGGAAGCAACAACCCTATCCCCGTTAAACCAATTATTGGCCAATCAACACTTATCGTTTGAGCAATCAAGTGCCTTATTCGATGCAATAATGAATGGCCAATTAAATGATATAGAGCTAACTGCTGCACTTATCGCGTTAAAATTTAAAGGTGAAACGAGCAACGAAATCGCTGGCGCTGCAGCATCTATGCGCGCCAACGCAATGCCATTTACCACCAGTAAAACACTGTTAGCCGATAGCTGCGGTACCGGTGGCGATGGCTCAAATACGATTAATATAAGTACCACGGCTGCCATTGTTGCCGCAGCCGCGGGTATCAATATGGTAAAACATGGCAACCGTAGCGTATCGAGTAACTCGGGGTCAGCTGATTTACTAAAAGCCTTGGGCATCAATATTGATATGAGCCCAGAGCAAGCTGCCACATGCTTAGAAAACACTGGCTTTGCATTTTTATTTGCCCCGCATTATCACAGTGGTGTGCGTCATGCGATGGGGGTACGTACTGCCCTGAAAAGCCGCACTATTTTTAATATTTTAGGTCCGCTTGCCAACCCAGCCGCACCCCACGTGCAATTGCTTGGTGTCTACGATGCATCTCTTTGCTTACCGATGGCCGAAACCCTAAAAACCCTCGGCACGCAACGCGCTATGGTAGTGCATGGAGCCGGTACCGACGAAATTGCGCTACACGGCGAAACCAACGTCGTTGAGCTCAATGATGGCAAGCTAACCGAGTATACGCTGACAGCAACCGATTTTGGTCTTGCAAACTATTCACTTGAACAATTAGCAGGTCAAGGCCCAGAATATAATGCGAAAGCCAGTTTAGCGATTTTACAAGGCCAAGGGGAAGACGCTCACAACGCAGCCATTATTGCCAACGTAGCAGCGCTTCTTTACCTAACAGGCAAAGCAAGCGACTTAAAAACAGCCGCGAAACACGTAACCGAGTTGTTAGCATCTGGCAGCGCGATGAACACATTGAACGCAATTATTGAGGTAAGTCATGGCTAACGTATTAGACAAAATTGTTGCCGACAAACGTATCGAACTTGAAACCAGAAAAGCACAGCGTCCACTTACATCATTCATTGCGGATGTTGTGCCAACCACCCGTGATTTTGAAGGTGCGCTGGCAGCAAAAGGCACACAATTTATTTTAGAATGTAAAAAAGCATCGCCTTCTAAAGGGCTTATCCGTGAACCGTTTAACTTAGATGAAATTACCGCGGTCTATAAAAAATACGCAACCTGTATAAGCGTATTAACCGACGAGAAATATTTTCAAGGAAACTATCACTACCTTGAGTATGTGCGCAGTCAGGTTGAGCAACCGATTATTTGTAAAGACTTTTTCATCGATGAGTACCAAGTGTATTTGGCGCGGTTATCAGGCGGTGATGCCATTTTATTAATGCTGTCAGTACTCAATGATGAGCAATACTTAGCACTGCATAACGTCGCAGATACTTTAAATATGTCGGTGCTGACTGAGGTTAGCAACGAAGAAGAAGTGAGCCGTGCACTTGCACTGAATGCTCGTTTGATTGGCATCAACAACAGAGACCTGCGTGATTTAAGTACGGACTTGGCAACCACTGAACGATTACGCACCTTAATACCAAACGACAAAGTAGTTATTTCAGAGTCTGGTATATACACACACAACGATGTAAAACGCCTTGCTCCTTTATGTGACGGTTTTTTAATTGGCAGTTCACTCATGGCTGAACGCGATTTAGACGCAGCTTGCCGCAAGGTGATTTTAGGTGAAAATAAAGTGTGCGGTTTAACCCGTTCACAAGATGCTGAGGCTGCTTATCAAAGTGGTGCGGTGTATGGAGGGTTAATTTTTTACCCTAAATCGCCTCGTTATGTTGATATTGACTGCGCGAAACAAGTGACACAAAGTGCCCCGCTTGCTTATGTTGGCGTGTTTGTTAACGCACCACTTGAACAAGTCGTTGACTACGCACAAAGCCTAAAATTAGCCGCCGTCCAATTACATGGTGATGAGAATAGCGAGTATATTCAAAGTCTCAGAAAGCAGTTACCACTTGGCTGTGAAATTTGGAAAGCGCAAGCGGTAAATGGCACATTACCAAAACCGCTTGAAGGGGTTGACCGCCACTTATACGACACATACAGCAAAACCCAAAAAGGTGGCACTGGCGAAGCCTTTGATTGGTCAATATTAGACACAGCCACAGTGCCATTTATGTTAGCGGGCGGCTTAAATCCAGAGAATATTCATGCAGCGCTTTATCGCGGTGCCAAGGGGCTTGACCTAAATTCTGGCGTAGAAGCGTCAGCAGGTAAAAAATGCCCAACAAAATTACACAATGCGTTTTCGCATATCAGAAATTATTGAGGTTAGAATGCAAAATCCAGCTTATTTCGGTGAATTTGGTGGTATGTTCGTACCACAACTGCTTGTACCAGCACTTAAGCAGTTAGAAGCAGAGTTTAATAAATCACAAAACGATCCTGCTTTTCAGGCAGAATTTGAAAAATTATTGAATGAGTACGCAGGTCGTCCAACGCCATTAACGTTAACCCGAAACTTAATAAAAAACCCCAAGGTTAAATTGTATTTAAAGCGTGAAGATCTCCTTCACGGTGGTGCACACAAAACCAACCAAGTACTGGGCCAAGCGTTATTAACAAAACGCATGGGTAAAAAAGAAGTGATTGCAGAAACAGGGGCTGGTCAGCACGGTGTTGCAACAGCACTTGCGTGTGCCCTACTTGGCTTAAAATGCCGCGTTTATATGGGTGCAAAAGATGTTGAGCGTCAGCAGCCTAACGTGTTTCGTATGAAGTTAATGGGCGCAGAAGTTATACCTGTTACAGCCGGCTCTGGTACGTTAAAAGACGCAGTAAACGAAGCACTTCGTGATTGGTCTGCAAACTACAAAGATGCCCATTATTTGCTAGGTACAGCAGCAGGTCCGCATCCATTCCCGACCATGGTTCGCGAGTTCCAAAAAATGATCGGTGAAGAGGCAAAACAGCAAGTATTAAAAGCAGAAGGCCGTTTGCCTGATGCCGTATTAGCCTGTGTAGGGGGTGGCTCAAATGCCATTGGTATGTTCACTGATTTTATCGATGAGCCAAGTGTAAAACTCATTGGTGTAGAACCTGCGGGTAAAGGCTTAGATACCCACCAGCACGGTGCTACTTTATGTAAAGGCACGAAAGGTATTTTACACGGCACCTATACGTACATTATGCAAGATAATGATGGCCAAATTGAAGAGTCTTACTCTGTTTCTGCTGGCCTTGATTACCCTGCTGTGGGTCCTCAACACGCTCATTTACATGAAACAGGCCGAGCTCAGTACGTCGGTATTACCGATACCGAAGCACTTGAAGCATTTCAGCTCCTTGCTAAAAATGAAGGGATCATCCCTGCGCTAGAATCGAGTCATGCACTGGCTTATGCACTGAAATATGCCGAGCAACAAACCGAAGACACTATTTTAGTGGTTAATTTAAGTGGCCGAGGCGATAAAGATTTGGCTCACGTTCACAGTGTTTTATCAGAAGGAGGCGCGCTATGAGCCAAACTAATCGTTACGGACACATGTTCGCCACATTAAACGAGACAAACCAAGGTGCGTTTGTGCCCTTTGTCACCATTGGCGATCCTAATAAAGAGCTCAGTGTTGAAATCATCAAAAGTTTGATAGATGGCGGCGCAGATGCGCTTGAGCTAGGTATCCCGTTTTCAGATCCAATTGCCGATGGCCCAGTTATTCAAGCAGCGAACATTCGCGCACTTGATGAGAACATAAATACCCAAGACTGTTTTGATATTATTAAACAAGTACGTGAATACAATGCCGACATTCCCATCGGTTTATTACTGTATTCAAACCTTGTGTTTAAACGGGGCATCGAAAAGTTCTATCACGATGCAAAAGACGCCGGTGTTGATTCAATTTTAGTGGCTGACGTGCCGCTGCACGAATCAAAGCTGTTTCGTCAAACGGCAATGAAAAATGGCATTGACCCAATTTTTATCGCAACCCCGAATGCCGATGACGACACCTTACGTCAGTGTGCATCTTACGGCCGTGGTTATACCTACTTGCTTTCACGCGCGGGGGTTACGGGCACTGAAACCAAAGCACAAATGCCTGCTGATTCATTGGTTAAAAAGTTAAAAGAGTACCATGCTGCCCCTGCTTTGCTCGGCTTTGGTGTATCAACACCTGACGATGTGAAATCGGCGCTTGAATCGGGTGCTGCTGGTGCAATTTCAGGCTCTGCGGTTGTAAAAATCATCGAAGCAAACCTTGACGACCAAGCAGCAATGCTAAGTGGTTTAAAGGCGTTTGTTGCCAGTATGAAAGCGGCAACGAAGTAATACCATTCCGCTTAATTAAGTGGTCTATTTTGAGGCAATAAAACCGCGTTGATAACAAGGCAAAAATTTAGTTATTTAGTTGTTCTAAATCAGAAATTTTTAACGTAGGTAGCGACTGGTTTAATCACTCAAAATGATTA